>NZ_JALRNG020000006.1:0-167115 GCF_030272875.2 Pseudomonas sp. BJa5 | reverse complement strand
GCCTGGCTGCAGGGCTGGCTGGAGTCGGCGCTGTTCAAGGCGATCATGGCCCGGTGACAAGCGGGACCTGTGGCAACAGTGAAATCTGTAGGAGCAACTGTCTTTGTGGGAGCTGGCGAAGCCTGCGATCGAGTGCGCAGCACTCGCCAGTCCTGAGTCGCCAGTGCTGACCTCATCGCAGGCTTCGCCAGCTCCCACAGTCATGCAGTCATGCAGTCATCACAAGTACATTTCACAGCGCCAGGATCGGCGACGAATAGAGAAACAGCAGTACCGCCACGAGACGCCAGACCATGCTTGATCCCCTGATCGAGAAGAGTCAAAAAATTAGCGTCAAATTCAATCACATGGCGATGTGCTATTACCAGCATTTTCAGCGTTTTCAGTGCTGCGACTTGTGGTCCAGCGCAGCATGGAAGTGGGCACTCTGTTGCAGGTATTTCTGGGTATAGCTCTGGGTGGAGGATTTACGTTCGCTGATTTCAACCTGAGCGTGAGCAGGCAGGGCAACCGAAGCAGAAATGGCAGAAGCGGCGATGACTGGAAAGAGATTGAAGTTCATGGCGCTGACCTCGAAGTCTGTGGTTTGGAGTGGCCGTTGCCGGCCGTGGTCCAAACTTACGCCGCCAGGGCGATGCACAGAAATTCATTGCAGCAGTAGCCATTATCACGGCCATCGATAGTCAGTCGATGAACTTCAGGTCCGATGGCGCCGCCTGGGGCAGCTTCTGCACCGTCTCGCCGAGCATGCCGCTACGCGGATCACGGCGGATCACCACGATTTCGTTGCTCTTCTGGTTGGCCACCAACAGGAACTTGCCAGACGGATCGAGGGTGAATTCCCGCGGGTGATCCCCCTCGACACTGCGCTGCTGCACCTTCATCAGCTTGCCGTTGTCATCGTCCACGGCGAACACCAGGATCTCGTTGGCGGTCCCCCGGTTGCTGACATACAGGAAGCGGCCATCGGCCGACAGGTGCAAGGCCCCGGCCGCCTTGGCCGCTGCATCGTTCTGCTCGGTCAGCGGCAGGCGCTGGCGTTCGGTCAACTTGCCGTCCTCGTGTCCGAAGACAACCACCTGCGCGCTCATTTCCAGGGTCAGGTAGGCCTGCTTGCCATCGCTGCTGAACAGCAAATGACGCGGCCCGCTGCCCGGTGGCAGGTCGATCGACGGGGGCTGCGCCGGGCTCAGCGGATGCTTGGGGCTGGCACCGTCGTAGCGGTAGATGAACACCTTGTCGGCGCCCAGGTCGCTGGCGAAAACATAGTGCCCGTCGGGCGATGACACCACCGAATGCACATGGGGCCCGGCCTGGCGCTGCGGGTTGGCGCCACTGGCCTTGTGCCGGTCCTGTTGCACCGATGCCTGCAACTTGCCGGTCTTGTCGACCGGCAACACGCTCAGGCTGCCGCCCGGGTCCGGCTGCACGCCGTAGTTGGCGACGAACAGGTAGCGCTGGTCGTGGCTGAGGCTGGCATGGGTCGGCTCGTCGCCAGAGGTGCCGACCTGGTTGAGCGGCTTGAGCGTACCGTCCTTGGCGCTGACGGCGAAGCTGCTGGCCTGGCCCTTGCCCGCACCGTTCTCGTTGACCGCGAACAACTGGCGCTGGTCCACCGACAGGGTCAGCCAGGACGGGTTGTCGCTCTTGAGCACCTGCAACGGCGTGGCCCCGATCTGCCCGCTGTCGCTGTTGAACGCGTAACGATAAAGCCCTTCGCTGGCGCCATCGGTGTAGCTGCCCACCAGCAGTTGCGCACCGTGGGCGGAGGCAAACACACTCATGGCACTAGCGATCAGCAGGCTCGTCAGTTGGCGTTTCATCGTCATCCTCGTCCGCGGCGCGAAAGGCACTCATACAGACTAGTCGATGCTCGGTGCTGTCGGCAGCGATCAGCCAGTCCTCGCCCTCGGCGCGGGCGGCGGCGATCTGCTCGGGAGTGAAGGACCACTTCTTCAGGGTCCGGCCGTCCATGGACTCGATGTGCAGGCCGGTTTCGTCGAAGGTGAAGTCGAAGGCGTGCAGGCCGTCGACCAGGAGCATGTCGCAGGACTGCAGGGCTTGGGAAAGGGTTGTCATTGCGCGGGTATCGTCAAGGTAAAGCAAACATGATACCTGAAAGCATCGCGGGGCAAGCCCGCTCCTACAGGTATCACCGGACCTGTAGGAGCGGGCTTGCCCCGCGATCCAAACGACTTGATCGATCAGTGAGCGAAGATAGACCCACCCTCCTTGCCC
Organism: Pseudomonas sp. BJa5; assembly: GCF_030272875.2. Taxonomy (NCBI): domain Bacteria; kingdom Pseudomonadati; phylum Pseudomonadota; class Gammaproteobacteria; order Pseudomonadales; family Pseudomonadaceae; genus Pseudomonas; species Pseudomonas sp. BJa5. Next base: position 164,877 of record NZ_JALRNG020000006.1, on the reverse strand, counting down.
ACCATTTTCTCCGGCTTGATCAGGAACCGCGCCAGGGCCGGCAGCAGCCACAAGGCACCGAACATGTTCCACAGCAGCATGAAGGTCAGCATCAGGCCCATGTCGGCCTGGAACTTGATCGCCGAGAAGATCCAGGTGCACACGCCGATCGCCAGGCACAGACCGGTGAACAGCACCGCCTTGCCGGTAGACTTGAGCGTCTGGTAGTAGGCCTCCTGCAACGGCAGGCCGGCACGCAGGAAGCTTTCCAGGCGGCTGTAGATGTAGATGCCGTAATCCACGCCGATACCCACGCCCAGCGCCACCACCGGCAGGGTCGCCACCTTGACGCCGATGCCCATGAAGGCCATCAGGGCGTTGCCCAGCACCGAGGTCAGCACCAGCGGCAGGACGATGCACAGGGTCGCGGCAAAGGAGCGGAAGGTGATCATGCACATCACCGCCACGCAGATATACACCAGGATCAGGATGGTCAGTTCGGCCGACTTGATCACTTCGTTGGTGGCCGCCTCGATACCGGCGTTACCCGCTGCCAGGAGGAACTCCAGGCCTTCCTTGTTATGAGTGTCGGCGAATTCCTGCACCGCCTTGACCGCACGGTCGAGGGTCTCGGCCTTGTGGTCGTTGAGGAAGATCAGCACCGGCGCCAGCGAGCAGTCGGCGTTGTACAGGCCATCGGCTCGGGCAATCGAGCTGTTGAGCACGTCCGGGTTGCGCGACAGACTTTCCCACTTCAGGTTGCCTTCGTTCATGCCCTTGATCATCTGCTTGGACACAGTGACCAGGGAAATCGCCGACTGCACGCCCGGGGTGTTCTCCATCTTCCACATCAGCTCGTCGATCGGCGCCATGGTCGAGTGGATCGAGCAGCCCTCGGTCGGGGTCTTGACCATCACCACCAGCACGTCGGAACTGGTCGAGTAGTTGTTGATGATGAAGCTGTTGTCCTGGTTGTAGCGCGAGTCCGGACGCAGCTCCGGCGCGCCCTGGTCGAGGTCGCCGATCTTCAGGTTCTGGCTGTACCAGAGGCCGCCACCGAAGGCCAGCAAGGCCAGGACGATGGACACCGGTGCCACCTTGGCGCTGGCGAAGTTGGACAGCAGGCGCCAGAACGGATGTTCGCGGGTCGCGTCTTTCTTGCTGCGCTCGATGGCCTTCTTGCTGATGCCGACATAGGAAATCGCCACCGGCAGCAGGATCAGGTTGGTGAACACGATCACCGCCACACCGATGGAGGCGCCAATGGCCAGTTCACGGATCACACCGATGTCGATGATCAGCAGGGTGATGAAGCCCACGGCATCGGCGAGGATGGCGATCATCCCCGGCAGGAACAGCTGGCGGAAGGTACGCCGTGCCGCGGTCAGGGCATTGTCGGCGTCGCTCGATTGCAGGGCGATACCGTTGATCTTCTGCACGCCGTGGGAAATACCGATGGCGAAAATCAGGAACGGCACCAGCATCGAGTACGGGTCGAGCCCGAAGCCCACCGCGTGCATCAGTCCCAGTTGCCAGACCACCGCCACCAGGGTGGTGATCAGCACGGCGATGGTGCTGCGGATGCACCAGGTGAACCAGTAGAGCAGGATCCAGGTGATCACCAGGGCGATACCGAAGAACATCGCCACCATGATCAGGCCGTCGATCAGGTCACCGACCTTCTTGGCGAAACCGACGATATGCACCTTCACATTGGGGTTCTGGGCCTGGAATTTTTCGCGGATCTTCTCTTCCAGCTGGTGCGAGAACTGCTGGTAGTCGAGCTTGATCAGCTTGCCCTGGTCCTGCGGGTCCGGGTAGGACTCCAGCAGCGGCACGTCGATGATGCTCGACTTGAAGTTGTTGGCCACCAGGCGCCCGACCTGCCCCGACTTGAGCACGTTGTTGCGCAGCTGGTCGAGGCTGTCGGCGGAACCGTCGTAGGTGTTGGGGATCACCTCGCCACCGGCGAAGCCTTCTTCGGTCACCTCGGTCCAGCGCACGCTGGGGCTCCACAGCGACTTCAGGCCCGAGCGGTCGACGCCGGGAATGTAGAACACCTCGTCGTGGACCTGACGCAGGGTCTCCATGTAGTCCTTGCTGAAGATGTCGCCATCGGTGGCTTCCACCGAGATGCGCACGGTGTTGCCGAGGTTGGCCAGGTCATTGCGGTGTTCGAGCATCTTCTCGATGAAGGGGTGCTCGAGCGGGATCATTTTCTCGAAGCTGGTCGAAGGACGGATCTGCGTGGCCTGCCAGAACAGGAACACACTGACCAGCAGGCAGATGAGGATCACCACCGGGCGGTTGTTGAAGATCAGGCGTTCGAGCAGCGTCGCCTTGTCCTGATGGTGGTGCTGCTGATTCATGTTGAACTGCTCCTGCTGGCTCATGGCTGCACTCCTTCGGCGCCCTGGGCCGTCGCCAGGTGGATGCCGCCCTGGCCGACCAGGACCAGCCCCCCTTTGTCCTGCCCGCTGACACCCGTCAGGGCGATACGGTCGGATCGGTTGAAGACACTGAACGTCTGGCCGTCGTCGCTGCTGCGCAGGACGCTGCCGCCATTGCCGACCAGGACCAGGCTGCCATCATCGAGAAGCGTAGCGCTTGCCAGGCCGAATTCGAGGGCACCGCGGGCGGCTTTCAATTCGATCTGTTGCCAGTTATCGCCAAAATCCGCGGAACGGTAGAGATTGCCGCGCAGCCCGTAGGCCAGCAGCGTGCGTGGCTGGGCGGTGCCGATCACGCCGAACAGCGAGCCCTGGTAAGGGCCTTCGAGTTTCTCCCAGGTCTGGCCGTCGTCGCTGGAGCGGAACATGCTGCCCTGCTCGCCGACGATGAACAGGCCGGCGTCCTTGATGGCGGCAATGCCGTTGAGGTGGAACTGGTCTTCGTTGTCCAGGCGCTCGCCGACGTCAGTCCAGTGCTTGCCACCGTCGGTGGTTTCCAGCAGCGCGCCATAGGCGCCCACGGCAAAGCCCTGCTGCGCGTCCTTGAACCAGACATCGAGCAGCGGCGCTTCGCGCTTGAGGTCTTCGAACTGCTTGCTCCAGGTCACGCCGCCGTCGCTGCTGGCGAGGATCTGCGCGTCGTGGCCGACGGCCCAGCCCTGCTTGTCATCGACGAAATACACCGCCGTGAGCAATTGCCGGGTCGGCACCTTGGCCTGGGTCCAGGTCTGGCCCTGGTCATCGGAGAAGAGGATATGGCCGCGATCGCCGACGGCGACCAGGCGTTTGCCGGCGTGGGTCACGTCCAGCAGCAGACTGTGCTCGGCCTTGGCCGATTCGGTGGAATAGACCGGGGTCTCGGCGCTGGCCGCCTCGATCGTGTTGGCCCACAGCCCCATTGACAGCACCAGCAACCCGCTGGCGGCCAATGCCCATGGGCGAGCGCGCGCGGCGCCGCCGGTACCTGCCATGTAAGGCACGGTCATAGATCTGTCCCCCGGTTTTTTGTTATTTGGGTCAATCTATTTGCAGGTACTGCGAAAAACCGTGTTCCAGAGCCCCGCAAAAGCTTAGAGCCATCCTATCGGGGTTGGTTGAGGGCTGACAACGAACGGGACGTTATCTTTTGTTAAGCGGGAACTGATCGCGGGGCAAGCCCGCTCCCACAGCACCTGTGGGAGCGGGCTTGCCCCGCGATGAGGCCGTCAGTCATGGCGCTCTTCGATGATCACCCGATAGAGCCCATCCGAGTAGGTGCGGGTCTGCTCACCCTTGGCATCGGTGGCAGTCTGTCCGGCCTGTTGCCCGCTTTCGCTGGCCAGCGGGTAGGTGTAGTGGCGACTGGTCTCATTGCTGGTGCCAGGGGCGACGGTTTCTTCGATGACCCGGCCCAGGGCATCGTAGCAGGTCATTATTTCGACGTCGTTGCTGTCACGTTCGGACAGCACGTCGCCGGTCAGTAGCGAGTGCTCCTGGGGGATGGCCCTGCCCATGCAGTTCAAGTCAGTGCTCAAGGTGCGCAAGACGCGGTCGCCTTGTACCGCACGCTCTTCTACGAGCAGGTGGAAGCGGTTGAAGGTGCGGGTAATGGTGCGCCCCTCGTTGCTGCCGATCATCTGGCATTCGGTGCTGGTGTAGGTGTAGGACGTGGGCACCTGGTCAAGGTTGTCCAGGGCATCGTCGCGCCAGTCCAGGCCGGATCCGTAGCCGAGAAAATTGTGATCGTCGCTGCCATAGCTGTAGCGGGTTTCCACATTGGTCTGGCCGTTGCCGGGTACCAGCCGGTGGCTGCTGACCCGTGGCAGCGGAGCACGGCCGGGAACGGGGTGCAACTGTCCCTGACTGTGGTAGTCGATGTATTCGGTGACACCGGTGGGGGTGCGCACTTCGGTCAGGCACAGTAGCCCGGAATCGTTGACGTTCTGGTAGCTGAAGCACCAGTTGGCATGGTTGTCGGGGGGCAGGCTGAGGCGTTCGACGCGGTTTTCCGCGCCCACGAGCTGCAGGCAGTAGAGTGCCTGGGACGGGCTGTCAGGGTAGACGATGACCTCCACCCGGGTGCTGCTGCGGCTGACCTTAAGCAGTACCGAGCCATCGGCCTGGCGGATCTCGCTCAGGTGCCGGGTGTTGCGAAAACTCACGTAATGCAAGCTGATGCCATGCCCCTGGGACGAGAACATCTGCACCGGCAGGGCCAAACGTTCGCTATCGCCGCCGAGCTGGAGGACTTCCACCAGGCCGCTGCGGTGGGTGATGCGGTAGCACTCGCTGCCCAGGTCGACGAAGCGAAAGCTCGATGGCTTGCGTTCCTCGACCTCCAGCTCGGAGCCGGCGCCGGAGACCTTGAAGCTTTCGCCGCTGTGCAAGGTGAGGATGCCACTGACCGGGTCGAACTGCGACAGTTGCAGGTTCCAGCCATGGCCGTAACCGCTGTCGGCGTTGTTGAGTGGATTGAAGGCCAGTTGCAGGGGCAGGACCGGGCCGCATCGGTCGTTGCAGTCAAGTTCGGGCAGACTCATGACCAGGGTATACAAGCCGGTACGCGGGTCGACGCCGCTCTGCAGGTGGCTGAGGAAGTTGAAAGCGTTGGAGTGCACGGAAGTGGAGGTGGTCATGATGGAACTCCATGTCGGAACCCCATCCAAGTTAGCAGCAATGAATTCTTTGAATAACTAGCAATTCTGATAGGGCTTCGCACAGGCAACTGCGATAAGCCCTTGGGCGTCGGCGGGGAAATGATCGCGGGGCAAGCCCGCTCCCACAGGTGCTGTGGGAGCGGGCTTGCCCCGCGATGAGGCCATCAGGCCAGGCTCTTGCTCACCACTTCATACACATCGCTGGACAGCGCGCCGGAGGCAAGGATGCGCTCCAGCTCGCCCTTCATCAGCGCCTGGCGGGCGCCATCGTACTTGCGCCAGCGGGTCAGTGGCGCCAGCTGGCGCGAGGCGATCTGCGGGTTGAGGGCGTTGAGCTCGATCACCAGGTCCGCCAGGAAGCGATAGCCGGAGCCATCGGCCGCATGGAAGTTGACCAGGTTCTGCCCGGCGAAGGCACCGATCAGGGCACGCACCTTGTTCGGGTTCTTCAGGGTGAACGCCGGGTGCTGCATCAATGCCTTGACCCGGGCCAGGCCGCCCGGCAGGGTGCTGGCCGCCTGCACGCTGAACCACTGGTCCATGACCAGCGGGTTGTCCTTGAAGTGCTCGGCGAAGGTCGCCAGCGCCTTGGCCCGCTCGGCCTCGAACGGCGAGTTGACCAGCACGGCCAGCGCAGTCAGGCGCTCGGTCATGTTGTCGCAGGCGTCGAACTGCTCCAGGGTCGCTTCCAGCACCTGCGGCTTGCCGCTCTGCATCAGGTACGACAGGGCGATGTTCTGCAGGCTGCGGCGGGCGAAGTGCTCGGCTTCGGCCACGTAGGCGGTCTTGCGCGAGACCTCGCGGTTGGCCGTGTAACGGGCCAGCAGCGCCTCGAACAGCTGATCGGCGATCTGCTGGCGGGCGAACTCGCGGGCGGCGTGGATGGCGTCCACGTCGGCCACTTCGCTGATCTCGGTGAGGTAGGCCTCACCCGGCAGCGACAGCATCTCGGCGACCATGGCCGGGTCCAGCGCGTCATTGCCCAGCACGGTACCCAGGGCGGTGATCAGGCGCTGGTCGAGCACCAGTGCCTCGCCGCGCTGATGCTGGCCGATCAGTTCCTGCAGCACCTGCACCGACAGTTGCTGCCCCGCTTCCCAGCGGTTGAAACCATCGCTGTCATGCTGCATGAGGAACATCAGCTGGTCGCGATCGTAAGGGAAGCTCAGCTTGACCGGTGCACTGAAACCACGCAGCAGCGACGGCAGCGGTTTGCCGGCGATGTCGACGAAGGTGAAGGTCTGCTCGGCCTCGGTCACCGACAGCACCCGCGAGGTGCCGGCCGCGGCCGCTTCGCCTTGCAGGCGCAGGGCGATGTCGTTGCCCTGAGCGTCGAGCAGGCCCAGCTCCACCGGGATCACGAATGGCTTTTTCTCGACCTTGTCGGGGGTCGCCGGGTAGCTCTGGCGGAAGGTCAGGCTGTAGGTCTGCGCGGCGGCATCATAGTGCTCGCTGACCGCCAGGCGTGGGGTGCCGGCCTGGCTGTACCAGCGCTTGAACTGGCTCAGGTCGACGCCATTGGCATCTTCCATGGCCTTGATGAAGTCGTCGCAGGTCACCGCCTGGCCGTCGTGGCGCTCGAAGTACAGGTCGCTGCCCTTGCGGAAACCCTCGGCCCCCAGCAGGGTGCGAACCATGCGCACCACTTCCGAGCCCTTCTCGTAGACGGTCAGGGTGTAGAAGTTGGAAATCTCGATGAAGCTGTCCGGGCGCACGGCGTGGGCCATGGGGCCGGCATCTTCGGCGAACTGGTGGGTACGCAGGTAGGCCACGTCCTCGATGCGCTTGACCGTGCGCGAGTTCATGTCGGCGCTGAACTCCGAGTCGCGGAACACCGTGAAGCCTTCCTTGAGCGACAGCTGGAACCAGTCGCGGCAGGTCACGCGGTTGCCCGACCAGTTGTGGAAGTATTCGTGGGCGACCACCGCCTCGACCCGCTGGTGCGCGGCATCGGTGGCAGTTTCGGCGCGGGCCAGCACGCAACTGGAGTTGAAGATGTTCAGGCCCTTGTTTTCCATGGCGCCCATGTTGAAGTCGTTGACCGCGACGATCATGAAGATGTCCAGGTCGTACTCGCGACCGTAGACCTCTTCGTCCCAGCGCATGGACTTCTTCAGGCTGGTCATGGCGTGCTGGCACTTGTCGATGTTTTCCGGCTCGACATAGATGCGCAGGGTCACGTCACGGCCCGACTGGCGGGTGAAGGTGTCTTCGACGCACCACAGGTCACCGGCTACCAGGGCGAACAGGTAGGCCGGCTTCATGAACGGATCTTCCCAGGTCGCCCAGTGCCGACCGTCGTCCTGCGGACCGCTGCCGACCGGATTGCCGTTGGACAGCAGCACCGGGTAGCGATGCTGCTCGGCGATCACCGTGGTGGTGAACTTGCTCATCACATCCGGGCGATCGAGGTAATAGGTGATCTTGCGAAAACCCTCGGCCTCGCACTGGGTGCAGAACATGCTACCGGACTTGTACAGGCCTTCCAGGGCGGTATTGCTCTCCGGGTGGATGCGCACGCTGCTGTCGAGGGTGAAACGCTCGGCCTTGGGCTGCAGGGTCAGGTGGCTGTCGCTCAGCTGATAGTCGCCTGGCGCCAGGGCCTGGTCGTCGAGGGCGACGCTCAGAAGCTCGAGCTGCTGGCCGTCGAGCACCAGCGGCGGCAGGCCCGGGCCACGTGCAGGGTTGCGGCGCATGACCAGCTGGGCGTGGACCAGGCTGTGGTCCTCGAACAGTTCGAAGGTCAGGTGCGTCTCGTCGATCAGGTACTCGGGGGCCTGATAGTCCTTGAGGTAGATCACTTGCGGCTGTTCGGTACGCATGTGGCGGTCCTTTTACTGATGCACGGCGAGCTGGTACGCCGTGTACTTGCGAATATTGATCACGCCGGTGTCGAAGATCAGGTACTGGCCCTTGATCCCCAGCAGCGTGCCTTCGGCCACCGGGTTCTTGTCCAGGTTGAAGCTGACGATCTTGCTCGGGTAGGCCTGGACCGGGTAACGGATCTCCAGCACCTGGGCATCGCTCACCGGCTGCACGGCCTGCAGGCCGAAACGCGCCTGCAAGGCGGCGAGGCCCTCGGCGCAGCTGTCGAACAGTTGCTCGCGCACCGCGACCAGGTCGACCGCCTCGGCATCGCCCTTGAGCAGCGCGCGCCAGTTGGTGCGATCGGCCACCTGGCTGCGGAACAGGTCTTCGACCAGCCCGGATTGCTGGCGGGTGGCGACCCGCACGATCGGCAGGGCCTGGCTGGCCCCCTGGTCGAGCCAGCGGGTGGGCAACTGGCTGGCGCGGGTGATGCCGACCTTGATACCCGAGGAATTGGCCAGGTAGACCACATGGTCGGTCATGCAGAACTGCTCGCCCCAGGCAGGCTCACGGCAGGTGCCCTGGTCGTAGTGGCATTTTTCCGGAGCCATGATGCAGGCATCGCACTGGGCCAGCTTGGTCATGCACGGGTAGCAGTAACCCTGGCTGAAGCTGGTCTTGGTCTTGCGTCCGCAGTGGATGCAGTGGATGGCGCCGAGGTATTCCAAGCGCAGGGTCTTGCCGATCAGCGGATTGACCGGCACCTCCTGCTCGCCCAGGCGAAAAGCGTACTGCACCACCGGCGCGTCGAGGCGCGCCGACATTTTACTGATGGAGCCGCGGCCGAGTTCGATCAATGGATCGCATCCGACTTGAACAGGATGTTCGCGACCGGTGCCGACTTCGAGGCGCACTCCTGCGGCCCCATGTAGCCGGTGCGCTGGTCTTCTGGCAGGTTCTGCATTTCCCAGGCGATCACCGCCTGCAGCGACAGTTCCTTCTGCTCGGTGGTGAGCTTGCGCCCGTCCGCCCATTTACCCAGCTCCACCGCCAGTTTCAGGCTCTGGTAGATCTCCGGGGTGATGTTTTCGATCATTTGCGCAAAAGTGGACATAGCGTCTCCCAAAATCAAGCCGTCAGTTTACGCCGGGCCAGCGCCCCGCCCAAGAGCCCGCTGAGGCAACCGACCAACAACCCGCCGACGTGGGCGGCGTTGGCGATCTGGCCAAAGCCCAGCAAGCTGACCAGTCCGGACAGGCACAGCAGCAGCCAGACCAGCATCATCACCAGCACCCCGCGCGGCATGCGATACACCGGGTTCGGCGCCAGCCACTGGTACAGCCAGACATGCCCGAGCAGGCCGTAGAGCACGCCCGACAAGCCGCCGAACAGGCTCGGCCCGCCGAACAGGTACTGCGCGGCGTTGGACACCAGGCTGAACAGCAGGGTCAGGCCCAGCAGCGACCAGGCGCCCTGGCGCAGCTCGATGCGCCGGCCCAGTTCCCAGTACCACAGGGCGTTCATGGCCAGGTGGAGGATGCCGAAATGCACCAGCATCGGCGTGAACAGCCGCCACCATTGGCCATCGGCCAGGCTCGCGGCCAGCGGGGTGAAGTACAGGTACTCGCCCTGTACGCGAAAATCGAGGAAGGTCAGCCAGCTCAGGGTGGCAAAGTTGTCGCCAAGGCCGGTCAGCCCGGCGACGATCAGGCACAACAGCAAGACCGCCGCAGTGGCCTTGCTGGCGCGCACTTGCTCACCCAGGCCCGGACGGGCCGGGACCGCGGGGGCCGCTTCGGCCGGCAACTGGAAGTCGGCATCGCCTTCGGGAAAGCGCTGGTACAGCTGGCGGACATCCTCGGCGAGGTTTTCCGCCACCCACAGTACCTGGTCACCGCCCTCCTCGCTGACCCGGTGCGGCACCTGCAGGCGCCGCAGCAGGCCGACAAAGCCGCTCAGGTCAGTGTTCAAGGGCATGCGCAAGACAACGACAGCGCTCATTGGCTGGCCTCCGGCCGTTCCACGTCGACCCAGACGAACTTGCGCGGGTCGATACGGGTTTCATCATCGAGTCGGTAAGCGACCAGCTTGCCGTACAGCACCGCGCTGTAGTCCAGGCAGGCCAGGTTGGAGCGGATCGGCGCCGGCTTGCCGCTGCGCCAGTAATGGCCGACGAACAGCATCGGTTCGTCCTCGCCGTAGCGCAGCAAGGCATTCTTCTGGCTGTGGCTGAGCGGCGTGCTGGCGACCTTTTCCGGCAAGGCGTCGGGCTGGAAGACGATGTCGCCGTAGGTCTGCGGGTCTTCTTCCCAGAACTTGGTGCGGAAGAAGGCCCGGGTCAGGCCGTCGCCACCGGTCAGGGTCAGGCCGTCGGGCAGGCGCATGTCGGTACCACGCAGCAGGCGGTTGCAGACGGTGGCGGCGAAACTGTCGGCAATCGCCGACGCCTGGACGAAATGCTCATCGATGCGGCCGTCGGGGTGCTGCAGGCGCAGCGGCTCGATCAGGCGCGGATCCCAGCAGGCATGCACCACGCGGAAACGCCCGGCGTCGATGAACAGCGGCAGTTCATAGAACCATTCGAGAAAGTCATGCCAGTCGTGGGGGTGCTGCTCGAACTGGGTCAGGGTTTCATAGATCAGCCGCCCGTGGCGCGGTGTGTGCTCGCGCACGAAATGCTTGCCGCTCTCGGGCAAGGCCGGGGTGTTCCAGCCCAGGGCGTTGTACTCGTGGTTGCCCATGATGCAGTGGGCCTGCCCGGCGTCGACCATGTCGTGGACGATATGCAGGGCCTCGCGGATCCGCGGGCCGCGGTCGATGATGTCGCCAAGGAACAGCGCCTGGCGCTGGGCATGGCGCCAGACACCGCCCTGGCGCTTGTAACCGAGGGCATCGAGCAGGCGTTCGAGGGTCAGTGCACAGCCATGCACGTCACCGATCAGGTCGTAACTGCGGGCCGGATCGAGCATCAGTCGCCTCCACCACCCAGACGGCTGCCCCAGCCGAGTTTGGTCCGGCAGACCTCATAGTAATTGTGGTCCAGCGGATGGATCAGGCGCAGCTTCTGCGGCTTTTTGTTCACCGTGATGGTGTCGCCGGGGGCGCAGGTGAAGTGGTTCTGGCCGTCACAGGAAATCTGCGGGTAGATCTGCAGGTCCTTGGACACCACGATCTTCAGCTCGCTGTTGCCGTCGACCACGATCGGCCGCCCGGACAGGGTATGCGGGTACATGGGCACGATGACGATGGCATCGAGCTTGGGGTGCATGATCGGCCCGCCCGCCGACAGCGCATAGGCGGTCGAGCCGGTCGGGGTGGCGACGATCAGGCCGTCGGCCTTCTGGCTGCAGACGAACTGGCCATCGATGTAGATCTCGAATTCGATCATCCGCGTCGACTTGCCCGGGTGCAGCACCACGTCGTTGAGCGCATCGCCCTGGCCGATGGCTTCGGCGTGGCGGCGCACTTCGGCCTGGAGCAGGAAGCGGTTTTCCACCAGGTAATGGCCATCGAGCACCTCGGCGACCTTCACCTCAAGTTCGTCCGGGCGGATGTCGGTGAGAAAGCCCAGGCTGCCACGGTTGATGCCCAGCACCGGAATGTTGTGCCGGGCCAGGGCGCGGGCGGCGCCCAGCAGGCTGCCGTCGCCACCGACGACGATGACCAGGTCGCAGACCTCGCCCAGCAGCTTGCGCGACGAAGTCTGCAGGCCGTGGCCGGGCAGCACTTCGGCGATGGTGTCCTCGAGGATCACGTGCAGATGCCGTTCCAGCAGGAATTTTTTCAGTCGGCGTATGGTATCGAGCACCTGGGAACTGCCGAGGCGGCCGATAATACCGATATTGCGAAATTGCTCCATGGGGCTCCTGCTAGGCGCTGCGGCGGGTAAAGAGGCGAGGCTCGCCAAAGAGTTCGATTATGGGCGAAAGCGCCGTGCAGCGGCAAACGCCGGAGAAAATCGCCAGGGCGCCGGTCTTAAGCGCTATGCTCGCTGGATGAACCCTTTTCCCGGCCTGACCGACCTGCCCCGCCAGTTGCGCCAGCCTCCGGTGCGCGACCTGGCCTGGGTCATCCTCGCCCCGCCGATGCTGCACCAGACGCCCTGGCCCCAGCGTCACCCGCTGGCGGCCAGCGACTGGGTGGCCGACCCCGGGCGCCTGCGCCAGTGGTTGCTGGCCCTGGACCGGGACAGCAGCCCGCTGCTGGACTGGCTGGCCCAGGCCACCACCCGGCGCCTGGGCCTGTACTACGAACGCCTATGGCAGTTCACCCTGCAGCATGCCCCCGGCGTGACTTTGCTGGCAGCCAACCTGCCAATCCGCAGCGCCGGGCACACCCTGGGCGAGCTGGATATCCTCCTGCGCGACGCGGACGGCGTGCACCACCAGGAACTGGCGATCAAGCTGTACCTGGGGCCGCCGGGGGGCGATGGCCAGGACCCGGCACACTGGCTGGGCCCGGGCTGCCATGACCGCCTGGACCGCAAGCTGGCGCACCTGCGCGATCACCAGTTGCCGATCTCGGCGCGGGCCGAAAGCCGCGAGGCGCTGGCGGCGCTGGAGATCGAGCAGTTCAGCGCCCAGTTGTGGCTGGCCGGCTACCTGTTCTACCCCTGGCCGGGGCATGCCGATTCGCCGCACGGTGCGCATCCGCAACATTTGCGTGGGCAGTGGCTGCATCGGTGCCACTGGCCGGCGTTTGTCGAGCAGAGCCTGGCGGGCGACTGGCAGCCGCTGCCGCGCCAGGCCTGGCTGGCGCCGGCGCGCTGTAGCGAAGAAGAGTGCTGGACGTCGGAGCGCTTGAATCAGTGGCTGGAACTGCTCGACCCGTTGGCGCCGGCGCAATTGCTGGTGCGCCTGGTGGAAGGCGACGACGGCGACTGGGAGGAAGTGCAGCGGGTGTTCCTGGTCTCCGATGCCTGGCCGAATTTGCCGGGGTGACGGGTTTTACGCCTGCTGCGCAGGCGATCGCAGGCTGCGCCAGCTCCCACAGATCTGGAAGCAACTGTTTTTGTGGGAACTGGCGAAGCCTGCGATGGGCCCTCCATCAAACCTGGGTCAGGCGCAGGGCCAGGGCAGCCAGGGTCAACAGCAACACCGGCACGGTCAATACGATCCCGACCTTGAAGTAATACCCCCAGCCGATCTTCACCCCCTTGCGCTCCAGCACATGCAGCCACAACAAGGTGGCCAGGCTGCCGATCGGGGTGATTTTCGGCCCCAGGTCGCTGCCGATCACGTTGGCATAGATCATCGCCTCCTTGACCACGCCACTGGCCGCGCTGGCATCGATCGACAAGGCGCCAATCAGCACCGTCGGCAGGTTGTTCATGATCGACGACAGCAGCGCCGCCAGCAGCCCCGTGCCCATGGCCGCGCCCCAGACGCCACCGGCGGCGAAGTCGTCGAGCCAGCCGGCCAGGTAGTCGGTCAACCCGGCATTGCGCAGGCCATAGACCACCAGGTACATCCCCAGGGAGAACACCACGATGTGCCAGGGCGCTTCCTTGAGCACCTTGCGCGTGGAGATCCGGTGCCCGCGCGCCGCCACCGCCAGCAGCACCGCCGCGCACACCGCCGAGATCGCGCTGATGGGGATGCCCAGCGGCTCCAGGGCGAAGCAGCCGATCAACAGCACCACCAGCACCAGCCAGCCGGCGACAAAAGTGGCCGGGTCCTGCACCACGCTACGCGGGCGGTCCAGCTGCAACGGGTCGTAGTCGGCCGGAATGTCGCGGCGGAAATACCACAGCAACACCGCCAGGGTCGCCGCCACACTGACCAGGTTCACCGGCATCATCACGCTGGCATAGCGGTTGAAGCCGATGCCGAAGAAGTCCGCCGAGACGATGTTGACCAGGTTCGACACCACCAGCGGCAGGCTCGCGGTGTCGGCGATAAAGCCTGCGGCCATGACGAAGGCCAGGGTCGCCGCCGGACTGAAACGCAGGGCCAGAAGCATGGCCACCACGATCGGCGTCAGGATCAATGCCGCACCATCGTTGGCGAACAGCGCCGAAACCAGCGCCCCGAGCAGCACGATATAGCAGAACAACCGGCGCCCGCTGCCGCGCCCCCAGCGCGCCACATGCAGCGCCGCCCAAGCGAAAAAGCCGGCGGCATCGAGCAGCAGGCTGATGATGATCAGGGCGATGAAAGTGCCGGTGGCATTCCAGATGATCTGCCAGACCACCGGGATATCGCCCCACTGCACCACGCCGGTGAGCAGCGCCAGCAGCGCCCCGCCGGTAGCACTCCAGCCCACCCCCAGGCCACGCGGCTGCCAGATCACCAGGGTAATGGTCAGGAGGAAAATCAATGACGCCATCAGCATGAGTCGCAGCCTTGCACGTACGGGTGGAAAACGGCGGATTCTAGCGACAGATCAATACCGGGGTAATGAAATTTTGTTTCAATGGCCGAGTAATCGGCGGTCCAGCGATTACAGTGAAATCACAGCGCCGCCAAGAGCGTGGACTTCGACCTGATGACGAGGATTGACCATGACCCTGAACACCCCACAGGCCCGCTACAACGGCCTGTCGATCGCCCTGCACTGGCTGATGCTGGTGCTGCTGGTGGCGGTCTACGCCCTGATCGAACTGCGCGGCCTGTTCCCCAAGGACAGCGCCGAACGCAACCTGATGAAAGACCTGCACTTCATGCTCGGCCTGACCGTGTTCGTGCTGGTGTGGCTACGCCTGGCCGTGCGCCTGGTCCGCCCCGCACCGCCGATCGTCCCGGCCCCGCCGGCCTGGCAGACTGGCCTGGCGCACCTGATGCACCTGGCCCTGTACCTGCTGATGATCGGCCTGCCGCTGGCTGGCTGGATGATCCTCAGCGCGGCGAACAAGCCGATCCCCTTCTATGGCTTCGAGCTACCGGCGCTGCTGGCACCGGACCCGGACCTGGCCAAGTCGATCAAGGGCTGGCACGAGCGCATCGGCAGCTGGGGTTACTGGCTGATCGGCCTGCATGCCGTGGCCGGCCTGTACCACCACTATGTGCAGCGTGATAACACCCTGCTGCGCATGCTGCCACGCGGCAACTAGGCAAAACCGCGGCGGCCCTGCAGGCCGCCGCTGTGCAGGAAGATCAGCCGTGTACCGGGGGCGAAGGCGCCCGCCTCGACCTGCTCGCGCAGGGCCAGCAGGGCCTTGCCGGCGTACAGCGGCTCCAGCGGCAGGCCCGATTCGCGCTCGCACGTGTCCATGAAGGCCAGCAAGGCTTCATCGACTTTGGCAAAACCTCCACGGCTGGCATCGTACAAGCGGTAGCCAGCGGGCCCGACCAGCGCCCGGACTGCTTCGGCCACGCCATGATCCGCTGGCACCGCCAGCGCGCCATGGACCGCATGGCCACCCTCCTCCGCCAGCACCAGCCCCGCCAGCGTGGTCCCCGTACCGGCAGCCAGCCACCAGGCGTCGTAGTCCGCCCAGCCCAGGTTCGCCAGCTGGGCCCGGGCCTGTGCGACGATCAAGGCACAACCCTTGGCGCCCAAGGGGCCGCCGCCCCCTTCAGGCACGCAGTGCCAGCCCGGATAAAGTGCCTGCCAGGGTTGCCAGAAGCCGGGTTGATGACGCTCCCGGTAGCCGCCGTAACCCAGCCAGTGCACCTGCATGCCGAATGCCTGCAGGTCGCGCACCGTCGGCGTGTCCTGGCAATGGCCACGCAGCAACCCTGCCGTGGCGAAGCCGAAGCGCTTGCCGGCGGCCGCCAGGGCGTGCAGGTGATTGGAATGGGCGCCGCCCAGGCTGATGATGCCGGGCGCTCCGGCGTCCTGGGCCAGGCGCAGGTGCTCCAGCAGCTTGAACCATTTATTGCCGCTGATCAGCGGGTCGATCAGGTCCAGGCGCAGCACCGCCAGCTCGACGTCAAACGGGCGCAGCCAGCTCAACGCCAGCGCTTGCAGGGGTGCCACGGGAAGGGAATCGAAGCCGGTCATTGACGCATCACTGCTGCAGGGAAGCAGCAGTCTACCAGCGCGGCGGGATCGGCACCCCGCCGCGCCTGTGCATCAGAGTTCGGCCGCCAGGCGCGAGCCCTGGTTGATCGCGCGCTTGGCATCCAGCTCGGCGGCCACATCGGCGCCGCCGATCAGGTGCACCGACTGCCCGGCGGCCTGCAGGCCATCGTGCAGTTCGCGCAACGGATCCTGGCCGGCGCAGATCACCACGTTATCCACAGCCAGCAACTGCGGCTCGCCCTCGCCAACGCGGATATGCAGGCCGTCGTTATCGATGCCCAGGTACTCGACGCTGTTGAGCATCTGCACCTGCTTGTTCTTCAGGCCCGTGCGGTGAATCCAGCCGGTGGTCTTGCCCAGGCCGTCGCCGACCTTGGACTTCTTGCGCTGCAACAAGAACACCTGGCGGGCCGGTGCATGAGGTTCGGCCTTGATCCCGGCCACCCCGCCACGGGCCTCCAGGGCGGTGTCGATGCCCCACTCCTTCCAGAACGCCTCGCGGTCCTGGCTGGTGGCCTTGCCCTGGTGCACCAGGTACTCGGAGACGTCGAAACCGATGCCGCCGGCACCGATCACCGCCACCTTCTGGCCCACCGGCTTACGCTCGAGCAGCACGTCCAGATAGCTCAGCACCTTGTCGTGTTCGACCCCCGGGATCGCCGGCAGGCGCGGCACGATACCGGTGGCCAGGATGATCTCGTCATAGCCGCCGGCCGCCAGTCGCTCGACGTCGACACGGGTGTTCAGGCACAGCTCGACTCCAGTGGTCTGCAGTTTGCGCTTGAAGTAGCGCAAGGTCTCATAGAACTCTTCCTTGCCCGGTACGCGCTTGGCGACGTTGAACTGGCCGCCGATCTCGCTGGCCGCGTCGAACAGCGTCACCTGGTGGCCGCGCTCGGCCGCCACGGTGGCCGCGGCAAGCCCGGCCGGGCCGGCGCCGACCACGGCAATATTCTTGACCTGGGTGACCGGCAGGTAGTTGAGCTCGGTTTCATGGCAGGCACGGGGGTTGACCAGGCAACTGGTCAGCTTGCCGCCGAAGGTGTGGTCCAGGCAGGCCTGGTTGCAGCCGATGCAGGTGTTGATCTCGTCGCCACGCCCGGCAGCGGCCTTGTTGACGAAGTCCGGGTCGGCGAGGAATGGCCGCGCCATGGAAACCATGTCGGCATCGCCCTCGACAAGGATCTGCTCGGCCACTTCCGGGGTGTTGATGCGGTTGGTGGTGATCAGCGGGATCTGCACCGCGCCGCGCAGCTTGGCCGTGACCTTGGCGAATGCCGCCCGTGGCACCTTGGTGGCGATGGTCGGGATCCGCGCTTCGTGCCAGCCGATGCCGGTGTTGATCAGGGTCGCGCCGGCCTGCTCGATGGCCTTGGCCAGCTGCACGATCTCTTCCCAGTTGCTGCCACCTTCGACCAGGTCGAGCATCGACAGGCGGAAGATGATGATGAAGTTCGGGCCCACGGCCTCGCGCACCCGGCGCACGATCTCCACCGCCAGGCGCATGCGGTTTTCGTAGCTGCCACCCCAGCGGTCGGTGCGCTGGTTGGTGTGGGCGGCGAGGAACTGGTTGATGAAGTAGCCTTCCGACCCCATGATCTCGACGCCGTCGTAGCCGGCGCTTTGCGCAAGCTGCGAGCAGGTGACGAAGTCCTGGATCTGTTTCTCGATGCCCGCCTCGTCCAGTTCGCGTGGCTTGAACGGGTTGATCGGCGCCTGGATGGCGCTCGGCGCGACCTGGCGCGGGCTGTAGGCGTAACGACCGGCATGCAGGATCTGCATGCATATCTTGCCGCCGGCCTCATGCACGGCACGGGTGACGATGCGGTGCTTGTCGGCCTCTTCGGCGGTGCACAGCTTGGCCGCACCGGAATACACCCCACCCTCGTCGTTCGGCGCAATGCCGCCGGTGACCATCAGGCCGACACCGCCACGGGCACGCTCGGCGAAATAGGCGGCCATGCGCTCGAAACCACCGGGCTTCTCTTCAAGGCCGGTGTGCATCGAGCCCATCAGGCTGCGGTTGCGCAGGGTGGTGAAGCCCAGGTCCAGCGGGGCGAGCAGGTGCGGGTAGTGAGCGGCGGCCATAGTGAACTCCACAACAGGCGTAATCACGGGATGCGGGTGCCTCGCAGAGGGAAGCGGGCCCCGTCGGTTATCTGTGACCGACATTAAAGAGCCCACCCCGAACGCTCAATGACCGAAACTTACAAGTTAATGACCCTACTGCTCAGCACCGACCTCAACGCGCCTCCGCATACGGCTTCAACGGGTTGACCGGCAGCGGCAGATTGCCCTGCCACGGATCGAAGCTGTAGCGCAGGTACAGCAAAGCGCGATTGGGCGAGTAGTCTTCGCTGCGTTGCAGGGTGAAGCCGCCGCCCAGCACCCAGTGATCGTCCAGGCGCCGCTCGACCAGGGCCTGGGCCAGGTAGCCCAGGCCCTTGTTGTCGTCGCTGCCACGCAGTTCGTCGATGTTGCTGCTCAGCAACGGCCCGTACTGATCGAGTATGTCGTCGTTGACCGATGACACCGGGAAGGCGCGTTCGGCATCGCTGTGCGCCCAGGAATAACCCACCGAGCCCTCCAGGTACACCGACCAGTCGGCGTTGCGCCAGGCATAGTTGACCGGCACGCCGAACGACAGGTAACGCTGCGGGCTGTAATAGCCGCCCTGGCCCAGGGTGTAGCCGCCCAGGTTGCGCTCGTAATGCCAGGTCATGGCCGTGGCGCCGATGCGCAGCTCTTCATCCGCCCGGTTGATCAGCCGGTAGTAATAGCCGCCCATGGCCCGCCAGCGCGTGTTGTCCTCGACGTTCTTGCCTTGCAGCCAGTGGTAGCCCAGGCTGGCCCAGACACCATCGTCCAGCCCGCGGTCATGGCTCAGGCCAAGGGTCACGCCGGTGGCCGTCACCCCGCCCCAGCTGATACCGGTGCGCGGGTCCTTGGCGCCGGCGTAGGACAGCAACGAGTTGTTCATCGGCCGGCGCGAACCGGTCAGGGTCCAGCCGATGCCGTGGCTCTTGCCATTGAAGGTGACGCCGCCCAGCAGGTTCTGCACCTCGAAGCCCATGGGCGAGGTGCCGATGTCGGCGCTCACCCCATCGCCCTGCCAACCGGCGGCCAGGGTGATGCCATCGGCGGTTTCCTTGCCGCCGGGGCAGCCGCTGGGAATGGCACCGGCGGCGTTGCGGCCACGGAACGAGCAACTGCCGAAGGCTTCGCGGTGCAGGCCATCGGCGTCGGTATCGAAGCTGGCCGCGCGCAACGACACTTGCTCGACCCGGGCAAAACCCAGGCCCTCGCCCACCGGCAACTGTGCATAGACCATGGTGGTCGAGGTGGTGAGGTCGGAAATGCCTTCGGCGCCGTCGTTGTCGCGCCAGCCGTAGTCCTGCTGGACCGTGACCGTGGGGCTCTGCCACTGGTAGAGCTGGTCGACGTCACGGCGCAGGCTCTGGCGCAGCCAGTCATCCTCGTCACTGGCGCGGCTGGCACGGGTCAGGGCGATGTCGTCGCGGGGGCTGGCCTGTTCGGCAGCGAGCAAGCCGGCATCGCGCATCGCCAGCGCGTAGTAGTCCAGCGCATGGTCGGCCTGCTGGCGCGGCACCATGCGTGCCAGGTCGCGGTACAACAAGGCATCCGGGGCGGTCTTGCGCCGGGCCACATCGGCCAGCAGCCGCCGCGCCCTGTCACGCTCGCCGACGGCGGCCCAGGCATTGCCCAGGCGCCGGCGGCCGTCGAGTTGGTCTTCAGGTACCAGGGGTTCATGTTGCTGCAGCGCCTGGCGCGCAGCCGTAGTGTCGCCCCGCTCGATCATCACCTCGATCTGCCCCAGGCGCGCCAGCGCGTCACCCGGCTGCAAGGCGAGGATGCGTGAGTAATAGCCGTCGGCAGCGTCAAGGTCACCGGTCTTGCGTGCCCAGCCGGCCAGTTGCTGCAGGTCGCCAAGCTGTTGCGCCAGCGGCTGGTCGGCTCCCAGCTGCCCTTGCAACACGGCCATGGCCCCGGCGGTGTCGCCGCGGTCGTCCAGGGCGCGGGCGCGCTCCACCACCACCTGACGCTGCAGGCGCTTGTGCAGGGCCTGCATGCCATCGTTCCATTGACCGGCCGGCACCTGTTCGAGGGTGTCGAGTCCGGCCTGGTTGCGTCCGCTTGCCTCCAGGTACAGGCCGTGGGCGAATCGCGCGGTCGGCTCCCGGCCCAGGCGCGCCAGCAGGTCGGCGAACACGGCGTCGGCCTGGGCGTCCTTGCCCTGCATGCGCAAGGCCCGGGCCAGGTCGCTGGCCAGCCAGGGGTCGTTGGGCGCCAACTGACGGGCCTGGCTCAACTGACGCTCGGCGCCCGCCCAGTCTTCGCGCTCCAGCGACTGCCGGGCCTGCCCGCGCAGCAGCTCCACTTGCGAGCCGGTGCCCGCCTGCCCACTGCCACTGCCACTGGCGGGCAGCGCCGCCCACTGCCGCTGTTTGGCCGGCAGGCTGGCGACGTAGCGTGAATGGCGCGCCGGGGACTGCGCCTGGTACAGGCGCGACAGGGCCCGCACGGTGTTCTCGTTACCCGGTTGCAGCTGCGCGGCCTGCAGGTAGTACTGCTCGGCTCGCGGCAGTTGCTTGCGGGCCATCGCCACATTGCCCAGCCCGAGCAGCGCCAGGGGCTCCTTGGGGTCGCGCCGGGCCGCTTCTTCATAGGCTTGCTGGGCGGCGTTGTAGTTGCCGGCGTTCAAGGCCTGGCGGCCGCGCTGCATCACCAGCCAGTACTCGGTGGACGCCAGTAGTTCATGCCATTTGCTGAGGATGTAGGTGTCCTGCTCCTCGGCCACGGCCTGCTTGAGCCAGTCCACCGCTTCCTGACGCCGCCCCTGGCGCGCCAGGGCCAGGCCCAGGTAACCCTTGAGGGTGGCGTCCTTGGGATAGGCCGCCAGCGCCTTGCGCAGGTTGCGCTCGGCCACGGCCGGTGTGCGTCGCTCCACCAGCATGCGGATGCCCAGCTGGCCGGCGCGCCAGGCCGGATCGCCGGTGAGCTTTTGTTGCCCGGCAAGCAACGTCTGGACCTGCTCCTGGTGGCTGTCACCCGGGTAGCGCTGCAAGAACGCCTGCCAGGCCCGCACGCTGGCATCGCTGGTCGGCTGCTTGCTCAGGTAAGCGAACTCAAGGCTGGCAGCCTGTTTGCGCGACTGGGTTTCGCCGGCCATGCGCTGCACCACCAGCAGTGCCTCGTCATTGCGCTTGGCACGGAACAACTGCTCGGCAAGGAATTGCTGCAACTCGGGGCTGCCCGGGTACTGCTTGTCCAGGGCGTAGAGGTGGTCGATGGTGGTCGGCAATTGATCGGGCAAGCGACTGCGGATGTGCCAGTACTCCAGGGCCAGCTCCAGGCTCGGCGGCTCGCCCTTGCCAAACGCGGCCTCATAACGCGACAGCGCCTCGTCGAATCGACCGGCAGTGGCCAGCAGGCGGATCTGCTGCAGGGTTTGCGCGCCTTCCCCGCTACTCATTTCCAGCAGGCGAGCCATCTGCCGATCCTGGGGACCGTCCGGGGCCAGGCGATGCAGATCGCCATACAACTGCCGGGCACGGTCAAGTTCGCCGGTGCGCACCGCCTGGCGGATGGAGGCACTGAGGGCGTCCAGGTTGTCCGGCTCCAGCAGGCGCAGGCGCGCCAGGGAGTCCTCGACCAGGCTCTCACGGTGGGTCGCCTCACCCAGGCGAATCTGCTGCATCAGCCATTCGCGCTGCTCGCCGCGATCGGCCGGCTGGGCCAGCAGGGTCAGGGGCACTGCGCCGAGGCACAGCAAGGTGGTCAATCTTCGCATTGCGCATCTTCCCAGCCGGGTATCAGTCTTCCCTTGGCGTCGAATCGGTAACGACGCTCATCCCATCCCTGGCCGAACAGGCTCAGGACCCGGTTGTAGTAGCCACTGGCGGGCGCTGCCGCCAAGCGCTGGCGCTGCTGCTGCAGGCCGTCCTTCTGGTTCAGTGCCGCCAGCATCGGCAACAGGGCCGCAGAAAAGCCCACGGGACCCTGGCCACTGCCTTCACCGCTGTCGACATTCACCGTTTCCGGTGGCACGCCCTGCCTGAGGGTCAGCTCGACCATCGGCCGGTAGCGCTCCAGCAGCGCCTTGCGCCCGCTGGCCGCGGGGTCGAGCATGCCCAGCCACAGGTAGACGCGGATGGCGTCGTAGCTGCCCTTGGCGCCGTTGACCGGGTCGCTGATCAAGCGGCCGTCCTCGCGCACCGCCAACCAGTCGGGCGCCAGGCCCTTGGGCGCACTGTTGAGCAACAGCGTGCGGCTGTTGTCGGCCAGCTCTTGCCAGAGCGGCGCCAGTTCGGCAAAGCGCTCCAGCACCTGGGGCGGCAGATAGCTGGTGTTCAGGCGAGTGCCCTTGGCCGTGACAAAGCCGCGGTCGCCCGGCAGCAGCATCACCCCCACGCCCGGCAGCGGGCGCAGGGTCTGCGCGGCCACCCGCCAGAGCACTTCGATGGCCAGTTCGCGGTACTCGGCCACCGCCCACAGACGCCCCGCCTCAAGCAGGCTGTAGGCCAGCCACAGGTCGGCATCGCTGGCATTGTTGCTGTCCAGTACGCGCCATTTGCCCTTCTCGTCCTGGCCCCACTTCCAGGCCGGCAACTGCTTGCTCAAATTGCCGCCAGCCAGGTTGTTCTCGGTCCAGCTGAGCAACTGGCGAAAGCGCTCGTGATCATTGGCCACCAGGGCGAAGAACAAGCCATAGGTCTGCCCTTCGGAGGTGCTGATGCGGCCTTGGGCCGGGTCGATCACCCGGCCGTCGGCTGTGACCAGCTCGGTCCTGAACTGCTCCCACGCCGGCCAGCAACTGGCGGCTGCCACGGACGCACACAGCCACAGCGCGCCGCCCAGCAGCCATCTGGCGCCCATCATTCCTTGCCCTCGGCCAGGCGCCGACGCGCCACCCAGGCCAGCAGGCGCCAGGCCACTATGCCCAGCAGCACGATGCTCAGTACCGCGCCCAGGGCCAGCAGCACCGGATGATAGGAGAGCTGCACCCAGAGCAGCATCCACCAAGGCAGGCGACCGACGAAGTAGGTGTCGCCCACGTAATGGCTGCTGACGCCGCTACTGCGGATCAGGCTGATCGAGCCGCGAATATGGTCGTTGAGCTTGCCGGGGTCGGTCAGGGCCTGGCGCAGCAGCGTGTAGTCGCCACTGTCGCTGGCCAGCAGGGCGACGATGCTGCGCTGTGCATGGTACGGCGACTGCATGCCGGTGATCGCCGCGATCGGCGCCCGCGCCACCACGTCGACCTGGCTGGCCGCGGCGTTGCCCGCACCTTCGCGCAGGCGCTGGGCACTGTTCACTTCAAGCGGCCAGGGCGAGCGCGCCTGGCGCAGCCAGTCGCGGGAACGGTCGAGCAACAGGTTCAGGGCGCGCCCCTCGGCGCCGCGCAGGTCATCGGGCAGCGGTCCCAGCACCAGCAGGTCGGCGTCTACCTTGGCCGCTGCCGCCCAGTCATCGGACAGTTGCAGGCCCAGGGCCGGATAGCCGATGCGCGAGGCCATGCCGCCGACCAGGTCGAGCATGGTGCCCAGTTGCAGTTCATCAGGCTTGGCCGGCATCAGCAGCAGAGTCTGCGACAAGTCGGCCATGCGGCTGAACGGGAACGCGCTACGGGCGAATGCACGCAGGTCGGGCATGGCGATGTAGTGGTAGAAGCCCGACAGGTCGATGGTCGAGTTCTCGTCGATGGCCGCCTGCACGTCCGCCGGCAGGTAGGTCTGGCACTGGCCGTTCTGGGCATTGCCGACCTTGCTGGCGAAGCTGAAGTCGTAGCGCAGCTTGTTGCGGTCATCGACCTTCAGCGCCGGCACCAGGGTCTTGTCGGACAGCGTCGAAGTATCGGCCGAGAACACCCGGGTGCGCAGTTCCTGCAGGGCCGCGCCCATGCCGTCGGAGCCTGGCAGGGGAATGCTGCCGACGAAGTGGTCGTTGAGGCGAATGGTCAGGCGCGATTCATCGGTCACCACCGGCGGCGTATAGCGATACAGGGTTTGCAGGGCCACGCCCTGGTTGCGCCAGACGAACAGGTCAGGCGGCAGGTTCAGCGACAGCTCGATCGGTTGCGGGCGCAGGCCGTTGACCTGCAACTGCCCCGGGTAGTCGAGCAGCTCGGCGAAGCGCACCGGACGGTCGGTGCGCACCCAGTTCGGCGCATCGTAAGGTACCCGCGGCTTGAGTTCCTGCACCTCTTGCACCGCCACTCGCGAGCCACGGAACAGGTCGGTGCCCACGGCCAGGGCCGAGGCCGCCTTGACCAGGTCATCCTCGTTGCGCCCCAGCACCAGCAGCACTTTGCTGTAGCGGTTGTCCGGGTGGGTGATCTGCTGGATCACTGGCCCATCTACCGGTGGAAAACGCTCGGGGTCGGCCATAAAGGCCGGACGGCGGTCGTTGGTGGCAAAGACAATGCTCGGCAGCGGTTGCAGGCTGGTCTGCGCCGGCAACTGGTTGTACAGCACCGGGAAAGTCGCCAGACGCCATTTCGCCTTGCTGCCGAAATAGGAGGCGAGGATGGCCGCGGCCTTCTGCGCGCCGAGCCCCGGGCTGCCGGCGAAGACCATGGGGATGCTCAGTTGGTCGGTGTCGCGCGCATCGAAATACGGCAGCGGGAAATACGCCAGGTCGTTGTCGGTGACCAGCGCCTGCTCATCGACGCGGATCACGCTTTTACGGCTGACGTTCAGCCACAGCGAACTGTGCGCAGGGTCCTCGCAGATATCGGTGTAGTGACCGACGAACTCCACACGCACGCGGTTGAAGTCCTGCACCAGCTTCGGGTCGAGGGCCATGCGCTGCTGGCGCGGCTGGCCGATATCGTCGGCGCTGATCGGCACCACGCCCATCAACTCGTCGTTCAGGTACACCCGCAGGTGCGACAGGCGCGGCACCAGGGCCGGCGAGGGGGTGAAGTTCAGCTCCAGCTCGACGTTGCTGGCCAGGCGGTCGCGGCGCAGGCTGAATTCGATCTGATCGCTGTTGCGCACGCCCATCAGCAGGCTGTCGCTGCCACGGCCCAGGCTTTCGAAGGTGTGCGCACGCAACCAGTGGGGCACCTGTGGCGCGGCGTCAGGGGGCACCGGCTGCTCCTGGGCAGCCAGCGAGAACGGCAGGCCCATGGCGGCCATCAGCAGGGTCAGGGTCCAGGAAGACAGGAACGAACGCTTCATGTCGTGCTCTTCATTGAGTCAGGGGGAATGGGACGCGGCATCCGCGGGAAGAAGCTGAGCAACCACCGCGTTGCGACAATGAGCGGCTGTGCCGGCAGGCGCACCCAGGCCGGGGCATACTCGATGACCCGGTAGTAGCCCGTGGCGCCCAGCGCCAGCACATCGAAGAAACTGCGCAGGGGTTTGTCAGGCACGTGGCTGTCGGTCCAGCCCAGCCAGTTGTCGGCCCGGGCGAAGGTGCACTGCACGTAATCGATGCGTTGTTGCAGGGTCAGGTCCGCCAGGCTGATGCCCACCTGGCGGTCGACCGTGCGCATGACCCGGCCGGGAAAGACGAACTCGCGCCCTGCCCGCTCCAGCAGCAATAGCACCTGGCTGCCCGGTTCGAGCGCGCGGGCGGTTTGCAGCTCGATCCCGGCACCGCCGTCGGAGTAGTCATAGAGCAGCCCCGGGTACAGGTGCCCGTCCGCCAGGCGCAAGGCCGCCGGCAACTTCACCGGCACGCGATGGAAGCGCCGCACCTGGCGCACCTCGGCCGCCACCGCCAGGGCCGCGCCGATCAACAGCAGGTTATAGATCACCCACAGTGAGCTGACGATCACCGTGCCGTATTCATTGCTTGGCCCGTAGCTGAAGCGCCACACCGCGAAGGCCAGCCCCACCACGTTGAGCGCGGCAAGCACCAGGTAAGGTCGGGCGATGCGCCAGTCGAGCCGGTCGCTGTCGGTCATGCCGCCCTTGACCGTCACATCGAAGGCGCCGCGCTTGGGCGAGAACAGCGCCACCAGGGTCGGGCGCATGATGTACCAGGCCAGCACCGACTCGTAGACCTCGCCCCAGAACGTCTGCCGATACGGCCCCTGGACCCGCGAGTTGACCAGGCTGGCATGCAGCATGTGCGGCAGCACATAGAGCAACAGCAGCACTGCCGGCGCATAGATCACATAGGCATGCAGGAACAGGAAGGCCAGTGGCGCGGTGAGGAAGATCAGTCGCGGCAGGCCGGAGAGGAAGTGCAGCATGGCGTTGGCGTAGCACAGCCGCTGGAACAGGCTCAGGCCCTTGCCCAGCAACGGGTTGTCCAGACGAAAGATCTGCACCATGCCCCGCGCCCAGCGGATGCGCTGGCGCACGTGGGCGGCCAGGCTGTCGGTGGCCAGGCCCGCCGCTAGGGGAATGCGCATGTACGCCGAGTTCCAGCCGGCGCGGTGCAGGCGCAAGGCGGTGTGGGCATCCTCGGTGACGGTCTGGGTGGCGAAGCCGTTGATGTCATCCAGGGCCGCACGGCGCAGGACCGCGCACGAGCCGCAGAAGAAGGTGGCGTTCCACAGGTCGTTGCCGTCCTGGATCAGGCCGTAGAACAACTCGCCTTCGTTGGGCTTGCGGCGGAACGAACCCAGGTTGTGTTCGAACGGGTCGGCCGAGAAGAAGTGGTGTGGGGTCTGCACCAGGGCCATTTTCGGGTCCTGGAGGAACCAGCCGACAGTCAGCTGCAAGAAAGCCCGCACCGGGATATGGTCGCAGTCGAACACCGCAACCAGCTCGCCGGTCAGACGCTGCAGCGCGTGGTTGAGGTTGCCGGCCTTGGCGCCGCGGTTGTCGTGGCGGTCGATATAACCGACCCCGACCTCCCTGGCGAAGGCACGGAACGCCGGGCGGGCGCCGTCATCGAGGATGTACACCTTGAGCTTGTCCTGCGGCCAGTCCAGGCCCAGGGCGGCCATGACCGTGGTGCGTACCACCGACAGGTCTTCGTTGTAGGTCGGGATCACCAGGTCGACCGTCGGCCACAGGCGCCGGTCCTCGGGCAGCGCCAGCACCGGCCGGCGCAGGGGCCAGACGCTCTGCACGAAGCTCAGGATCAGCACCAGCCAGGAATAGGTCTCGGCCAGCAGCAGGATCATGCCCAGCACCAGGTCCAGGTCATTGGCCCAGTGCAGCGTCGAGGTGTAGCGCCACCACAGGTAGCGGCAGGAGATGGTGATCGACAGGATGATCATCATCAGCGTCGGGAAGCGCCCGGGCATGTAGCGCATCAGCATCGCCATGGCGCCCAGGGTCAACACGAACACCAGTTGCGCGTAGAGGTTGAATGGCGAGGTGATGCAGGCCAGCGCGATCAGCAGCCCCACCACCGCCAGGACCCAGTAGAACAGCCGTTCGCCACGTGTGCCGCTGGCCTTGATCCGTTGCTGGGTCTGCGCCAGGGCGTCGCTGTGACCGATTCGCCGGGGCAATCCGCGCATCAGGCGAATCAGCGGCTGGCGTACCCCTTGCACCAGGGCGTAAGTTGCGCGCCCCAGGCGCCGTAGCCAGGTAACCCCGCGTCCACGTTTGAGATCGGCACCCCGGGCCGGGCGCGCAGGCTTGAGCAGCAACAGCCAGAGCGTC
The DNA here is from genome assembly GCF_030272875.2 of Pseudomonas sp. BJa5. NCBI lineage: Bacteria > Pseudomonadati > Pseudomonadota > Gammaproteobacteria > Pseudomonadales > Pseudomonadaceae > Pseudomonas > Pseudomonas sp. BJa5. The sequence goes on along the minus strand of NZ_JALRNG020000006.1, from coordinate 137,445 downwards.
TGCACCAGGCCACGCAACGGATCGCCCAGGCTCGGCCGCTTGTTGGCCAGTTGCGGGTAGTACTGGCGCCAGTTGCGCAGCAGGCGTTGCCACTGCGGCGAGTCCAGGCGCAGGAACACCCAGGCCAAGGCAGCGCCGAGGCTCAGCACCACTGCTGTGAACGGCCGGGCGCCGCGCTGGCGATAGGCGCGATAGTGGTTCATCAGCCCTGCGCCCCCTGTGCCAGCAGCCAGGTGGCCAGGCTGCGTACGTCATGGCTGGCGAGCGAGTCGGGGGCGTAGTAGCCCACCGGGCTCTTCCAGGCCAGGGCGCAGGCCATGGCCTCGTCGCGGTGGATCACCTGGGGAATCAGTTTCCCTTGGCGCTCGCCCCAGAGCAGCAGCAGGTCGCGTTGCAGCTGGCTGATCGGGTCGAAGCGGTTGACCAGCAGGAAGTCGTCGCCCGCCCCTTCGGTGCTCAGTAATGCATGACAGGCGGCGTCGGCCTCCAGCACCCGGATGCGCGTCACCGGCTCAGGCAACGCTGGCCCGCCCGGTTGCCCGCCCGGCAAGATGGCCGGCATGTCCAGCAATATCCAGTCGAAGTGCGCCTGCAACTGTTGCAGGCGTTGCGTCCATTCTTGCGCCTGCTCGTTCAGTGCACCCACCTCCAGCCGCCCGAACGGTAGCAGGTACAAGCCCTCCACCACCTCAAACAAGGCCTCGCTCCAGCGCCCCTCGGCGTCCTGCTCGGCAGTGGCCCAGCCCCGGGTCGCGTCCAGGGCCAGGTTGCAGTGCAGGCGCAGCAGGTTGCGCGGGTGCAGGTCGATCATCAGGACGCGTTGCTGCAGCCCGTGCAGGGCAAAGCCCAGTGCCGCGACCATCGACGTGGTGCCCACACCACCGCGCAGGCCGCTCAGTGCCACTACCGTCATGCCTGGGGCGCCTTGTGGTTGGCCTGTGCCCGGACCGGGGCACCGTCGCCGGACCAGCCCTCGCTTTCGGCCAGCAGCGGCCAGCGCCGGCACGCGGCCAGCAGCTCGCCCTCGCGGCTGATGTCCTGGTACGGCATGGCCTCTTCGCCCAGGCGCTGCTTGAGCCGGGCAATGTCATCGTTGCGTTGTTTACGGTCGTCCTGAGCCATATCGCCTCCTCATCACTGTCACTCGGGATACAGCATCCATTGCGTCTGCCCCTTGATCCGCACATAGGGTCTGCCCTGGTACTCGACTACCGCCGAATCGGAGTTCTCCGACACGGCTGCCGTAGTCGGCAGGTCATGGGTCAGGGCCGCCAGGTCCAGCGGACCGCCCTGCTGGGCATACAACCGGGCAATCAGCTCGGAGACCGCCAGGTAGCTGGAAGGTGCAGCAACGTGCTGTGGCCCTTGCTGGTCGTTCTCGCCCATGTTGATCAGCTTGATCGCCGCCGGCACATGGGTGATGGAACGCGACGGGATCTCGCGCATGCCGGAAATCTGCATGCGGTCGCCGTGCACCGCCGCGCCATGCTCGGGCACCAGCACCAGCACTACGCGCCGGCCGCTTTGCTGGACCATGTCGATGAACTGGTCGATGTCGCCGAGGAAGGTCTTCGCCCGCTCCTGGAAGGAGGCACGCCGGGTGCTGCCATCGGCATTGGTGATGCGGTTGCCGTCATGCAGGGTGATGGTGTTGTAGAACAGCGATACCGCCGGTTTCTGCTCCTTGAGCCGGCGACTCCACCAGGCGTTCAGCACATCGTGGTCGCGGGCGATGTTGGCGCCGTCGTACGACTTCAGCGCGGTGGGGAAGTCATCGCTGCTCATCAGTGGCGCAGGCAGGTGCTGGCCGGCCAGGAAGGTCATGTACTTGCGGGTGATGGGGCCGTTGTGGTTGAGCATCAGCTCCGGGCTGTAGCCCAGCTTGGCGAGGTTGTCGAACAGCATGCACTGCGCGTTCGCCGGCTCGTACAGCTGAACGTGATGGGGCTGGCCACAACTGGCGCGCAGCATGCGGATGGCCGCCGGGCCGCTGTAGGAGGTGGCCGAGTTGAAGCGATCGAACACCACGTTCATGCGCCGGAACAGGGCGTTGTCACGCATCCCGGCGTCTTCCAGGTCGTCCCAGGCCAGCGAGCAGACGTTGAGCACCAACAGGTCGAAGGGCTCGGCCGTGGTGTTACGTTCAGGGAAACGGGTGCTCTTGCCGGCCTGCTCACGGTAGAACTGCTCCAGCCAGGCGTCGATCGCCTTGCTTTCGGCCACCGGGCTGCTGGCGCCCTGGGTTGTACCGGCTTCACCGGCAACCGACTGCACCGGCGCGCTGATCGCCGGCAAGGCCCCGGCCAGGTACACCCACAGCAGCAAGGCAACGCTGACCAGGGTCAGGCGCACCCAGGGGGCAATGAACAAGTACAAGAGGCCCACGGCAAACAGCACACCCAGCACATCCCAGTTGACGAAACGCCCGAGCAGGTCGATGACGTAGTCGACGGAGAACGCCAGCACCTCGGACTGCTCGAACAACCGGCGGATCGGCGGATACCAGGTGTCCTTGTAGAGCAGCGCGGCACCCAGCATCACCGTCACGGCCTGGCGTATGCGTGGCAGCCATACCCCGGGCAGGGGCAGCAGGATGCCGGCGGCAAGCAGCAGGTTGAGCAAGGCATTGAAGTCCAGCAGGCCCATCCACAACAAGACGAACTTGGCCAGGAAATACAGGTTCCACAGCCCGAGCTCCGGCCAGCGTATTACCGGCGCAGTGGCCACCGCATCAGTCATGGACGCCCTCCTTCTCGGCATCACGATTGATCCGTACCCCCCGGGCGATGAGGTGACGCGGCGGCAGGCGACGATCGAGCCAGGTGGCCAGGCGTCGCCCCCACAGGAACAGGACAATGGCCAGCGGTGCCGTCAGCAAGGCGGTCAGGCCGATGACCCACAGCAGTTCGTCATAGGTCATGGGTGTGACTCCAGCGATTGCAGGGAAACAGGTTTGGGTTGCAGCGGCCGGAAGGCCTCGGTGTCCGGCGGCGTGTCCACCGGCTCCAGTACCCGGGTATCCACCAGGGCAACGTCATCGGACTGGAACGCTAGCGTGGGCAGGACCCGCGACGGCAATACACTTTCGTATCCGGCGATCACATCTTCCCAGGGCAGGCGCAACACATTGCGCAGCGCGGCCTCGACCAGCGAGGGGCTGCAGGCGAACAGGAACAGGTACGGCACACCATCGGCCAGGCAGGCGACATCACCGTAACGACGCAGCTGCAACTGCTGCATCACGGCAACAGGGCTCAAGGTCGACAGCGGTTGCAGGCGCAGCAACTGGTGGCGCACCTCGGTGCCGACCGTGTTGTCGACCATCTTCTTCACCGCCGCGGCGAAGGCCCGTGGCGACAGGCTGCCACGCACCTCGAGGGGACGCAGGCGGGCCAGCAGGGTCGAGGGTTCGGCAGCCAGCGGACGTTGCCAGCGTTGCCCCTGGATACCGCGCATCAAGGTCAGAAAACGCAGGAAGGGCGTACCGTGGGGGACGATCAGGTTGGCGCCGCTGGCCAGCAGCAGTTGTTCCTCATGCTGACGCAGCCCCGGCAACATTTCGCGCACCACCAGCTTGAGCGCGCGGCCGCAATGGCTGCGCAACTGGTACAGGCGCGTGGCGAGTGCGTTGACCTCGTCCGTACCGCTCAAGGCGAAGATCAGGGTCGCCGCCTGGGTGTCCATTCCCCGCTCCAGCAGTGCGTCCGGATCATCGAACAGTTGCCACTGGGCGGTAGGGGGCGCTTCGCCGCCCAGCACCTGCGCCTGCGCCAGCACCTGACGTTGATCGTTTGCGGCGGGCGCCGAACGCTCATCATCAGGCAATGGCGAAACCCGAAAGCCCCTGCCCTCGTCGAGCAGCAGCAAGTCATGCGGCCCGTTCACGCCCGCCTCATTGCTCCAGAAGTGCACCAGCAAATGCCGAGCGCCCTGGGCAATGTAGACCTGGGCCAGGCCGGAGATATTGTCGTTGTGACGTATCAGGATATCGAGCAACGCCGGTGGCGGTGAGTCGCCCACCACCAGCAGGGTACTGCCCACCGAACGCAGCCAGTCCTGGGCGCGGGCACACCACAGCGCCAGGGAGTCCGCCACCAGTTCGTCCCAGCCCTTGTGCGGCACCCGCACCAGCCACAGCGCCCCTTCCCCGCCGCGCACCCGCGGCACGTCATGGCGCAGGGCCTGGATCAAGCGATTGGTAGACATCGAAGGCAGGTCGAACAGGGTCAGATGCCCCGGGCCGTGATCATCGGCAATGCCCTTGACCAGGTCGCGCGAGGCACCGGTGGCATTGACCAGCAACGCTCGCGCCGTCGCCGGCAAGCCCGCCAGCAGTTGCGTGCACAACCTGTCCGCGGTATCCGGCGACTCACAGGCCAACCAGTACAGGCCGCCTATGCGCATTTCAACTTGTCTGTCGGGTAGGCCGGGCAATACCGGCGTCGACACATGCAATGGCCACCTCCATGAGGGCACGGGTAATTCTGTCCATCAGTCCAGCGTGCGGGCAATTGCATTGCGCGCAGCGCTCGGCAGGGGGCTGTCCCGGGGGTCGGGATCTATTGATTTGAACGAGCCTTCAGCAAAGAACTCTAGACCCGTTTACTCAGGTCGTAGGACGTTTGCTTGGCAGAAGGAAAAAATCCGATACGGCTGCACACCCTGTCGCACAGGGTGTGCAGTCCGAGACTAGCGAAGCTTGCTTGCTTTCCAACGACGCACCACCAGTTTCTCGAGTTCAACCGCAAAGAAAACCAGTACGCCAATGCCTAAAGCCACCATCCAGCTGCTGAATGGCAAGGGCACGGTGTGGAACGCCGTTTGCATGAAGGGCGCGTAAGATATCAGGCATTGCAGCAAAATCAAGCCAAGTGTGACCGTCAGCAACGCGCCGTTACGTAACAACGCCATGTTCAGCGAGAACTGGTCCTGCAGCCGGCAGTTGAACAGGTAGGCCCACTGCGCGGTGACCAGGGTGTGCAGGATCATGGTGCGGATATGGTCGGTGTCCTGGCCATCGGCGACCATCCAGGCCTCCAGCGCAAAGGCCGCCGCCGTCAACAGTGCCCCCACGAACAGGACGCGCCACACCGCATAGCCATTGAGGATCGACTCCCCCGCTTTCCTCGGCGAGCGGCGCATCATCCCCGATTCGCCCGGTTCGAACGCCAGGGCGAAGGACAAGGTGGTGGAGGTGGCCATGTTCATCCACAGGATCTGCAGCGGCGACAGCGGCACCACGGCACCGACCAGCAGGGCCATGACGATCAGCAACCCCTGGGCCATGTTGGTCGGCAGGATGAACAGCACGGTCTTCTTCAGGTTGTCGTAGACCCGGCGCCCCTCGCGCACGGCATTGGCGATGGTGGAGAAGTTGTCGTCGGTCAGCACCATGTCGGCGGCTTCCTTGGTCACCTCGGTGCCCTTGATGCCCATGGCGATACCGACGTCGGCCTGCTTCAGCGCCGGGGCATCGTTGACCCCGTCGCCGGTCATGCCCACCACCTGCCCATTGGCCTGCAGCGCACGCACCAGGCGTAACTTGTGCTCGGGGCTGGTGCGGGCAAACACCGAGTAACGCATGGCCAGTGACTTGAGTGCGGTGTCGTCGACCTGCTCCAGCGCCTGCCCGGTCATGGCCCGCAGGTCGTTGCCCATACCCAGCATGCGGGCGATGGCGACGGCGGTGTCCGGGTGGTCACCGGTGATCATCTTGACCTCGATACCCGCCTGCTTGCAGAGGGCGATCGCCTCGATGGCCTCGGGGCGCGGCGGATCCATCAAGCCGGCCACGCCAAGGAAAATCATGCCCTGACGCACGTCCGGATGATCGATCTGCTCGCCTGCGCCGGTTGCCGGGCGGTAGGCAGCCGCCAGCATGCGCAGGCCCTGCTCGGCGATATGACCCATCTCGCGCTCCCACCAGGCACGATCCAGCGGCTCGGGACCGTCCGCCCCCAACTGCTGCTCACACAGGTCCAGCAACACGTCCGGGGCGCCCTTGAGATAGATCAGGCTTTCTCCGTCGACCTCGCAACGGCGGGCCATGTACTTGTAGGCCGAGTCGAAGGGAATCTTGCCCAGGCGCTGGACGTCCACCGGCGCCAGCTCGGCCTTGCGCGCCAGCACCTTGAGCGCACCTTCGGTAGGGCCGCCGATCACGCTCCAGCGCCCCTGCTCGTCGCGCTGCAGGCTGCTGTCGTTGCAGATGTCCACGGCACGGATAAAGGCCGCCAGACTACCGTGCGCCGTCCAGTCCAGCGCCTCGGTCGCCCCGGCCAGGGTGATACGCCCGCGCGGCTCGTAGCTCTGCCCGCCGACAGCGTAGAACCGGTTGGCGGTCAGCACCTGCTTCACCGTCATCTCGTTCATGGTCAGGGTGCCGGTCTTGTCCGAGCAGATCACATTCATGGCGCCCAGGGTTTCCACGGTGGGCAGCTTGCGGATGATCGCCTGGTTGCGCGCCATGCGCTGCACACCCAGGGAGAGAATGATCGACACGATCGCCGGCAGCCCCTCGGGCACCGCCGCCACGGCCAGGCTGATCAGCGACAGCGACAGCTCGCCCAGCGCGTAGTCGTGCCAGAAGAAGCCAATGATGAACAGCAGCACCATCATGCCGATGATCAGCTGGAAAATACGCGTGCCCAGCTGGGCGATCTGCCGAAGCAGCGGCGTCTCGGTCTCGTCCACCGTGGCGATCATGCGGTTGATCTTGCCCAGCTCGGTGGCGGCGCCGGTCTCGACCACCACGCCCTTGGCGTTGCCGGCACTGACACTGGTGCCGGAGAAGGCCAGGTTGGTACGGTCGGCCAGTTGCACGTCATGGTCCAGGGCTTCGGTCTGCTTGGCGACGGTCAGCGACTCGCCAGTGAGCATGGACTCTTCCACCTGCAGCTGATGTACCTGGAACAGGCGCACATCAGCCGGCACCTTGTCGCCGGGACGCAACACCACGATATCGCCCGGCACCAGCTCCCGCGCATCGATTTCCAGTTTCTGGCCGTCACGCACCACATGGGCCGTGCTGCTGAGCATGCCGCGCAGCGCTGCCAGGGACTTCTCGGCCTTGTTCTCCTGGAAGAAACCGATGGCCGCGTTGATCAGCGCCACCGTGAGGATGACCAGGGTATCGGTCCAGTGGCCCATCATCGCCGTGGCCAGGGCAGCGGCCAGCAGGATGTAGATGAGCACGTCGTTGAAGTGGCGGGCGAAGCGCAACCAGATCGGCTCCACGGCCTTGGCGGGCAAGGCGTTGGGCCCCCGGCGCAGCAGGCGCGTCCTGGCCTCCTGGGGCGCAAGGCCGGCCTCGCTGGTCTGCAGGTCGGTCATGGCTTGTTGCGGGCTTTTTCGATACCAGGGTGTTGTGCTGCGTGTTTGCGGTTGCATGGATCCCATATCGTCCTCCCGGCATTCGTCCTGAGGTGGAGGCGGCAAGCAGCGATCTACGCTGGGCTGAACAGCACACACCCGCTTTTTTGCGCCGAACTTCGCGCGCCAACCCGGTCCAATAGCGATGATGGGCTATTTTTGCTTCCGTGTAGGTGCCGGTGTTTGACTCAGATCAGCAGTGCGGGTGTAAAAAATATCTGCCGGGCATCAATGCCGCTTACTATTAGGGCAGTAGAACGGCGCTAACCCCTTGATTTGCTAAATGGCCGCTTCAGAACTCGATGAAAAGTAAAGCTTGATGCGAAAACTCCTGTTATGCGCCCTGGCGCTGGTGGTCATTGCTGCGCTGTGCGGCTACGGGTTCTGGACCGAACAACGGCCGGCCGGGCATTACCTGTCGGACCTGCGGATCGAACTGGCCTTGAGCGAAGGCGTCCCTGGCGAGCAGGGCAACCTGCTGGGGGTCGAGCCGCTGCTGTTTCCCGGTGACTACCAGAACCTGGACCGCCTGCACCGCAAGCTGGCCGCCTACCTGGAGCAGGCCCGCGCCCAGGGCCTGGTCAATGCCCGCACCATCGTCATCCTGCCCGAGCACATCGGCACCTGGCTCTGGGCCCGGGGCGAAAAGAACGAGCTATACCAGGTCACCCAGCGCCGTGACGCCTGGCAATGGCTGGAGTTGAGCAACCCGATCAGCTATGGCCTGGCCATGCTCGGCGCCGAGGGCGACGACTGGCGCGCCGATGCCCACCTGCGCATGAAGGCGCAGCAGATGGCCAGCGACTACCAGCAGGTGTTCGGCGGCCTGGCCAGAGAGTTCGGCGTCACCCTGGTGGCGGGCTCCATTGTCCTGCCCTCCCCTTATGTCGAGCGCGGCACCCTGCGGGTCGGCTCCGGGGCCCTGTACAACAGCAGCCTGGTGTTTGCCGGCGACGGCTCGGTGCTCGGCCAGCCGCTGCGCCAGCAGCACCCGGACAGCGAGGTACGGCGCTACATCGATAGCGGCATCGACCAGCCCCTGCACGTGCTGCAGACGCCAGCCGGGCGCCTGGGCGTGCTGATCGGCAGCGACAGTTGGTACCCCAGCAACCAGCAGCAACTGGTCAACCAGCGCGCGCAGTTCATTGCCAACCCCGCGTTCCTGGGCGGCAAGGACAGCTGGAACGGGCCCTGGCGCGGCAACCGCCACCAACCCCTGGCGGCCGGACTGGCCTTCAAGCCCGGAGAAGTCAGCGAGGCCCGGGCCTGGCAGCAACTGACCCTGAACGCCAACCCCACTGGCATCAGCAGCATGAGTGTGTTCCTGCGCGGCCGCTTCTGGGACGTAGCCGCCGAAGGCCAGGGCTTTGCCAACCGCGCCGGCCTAAACCTCAGCGGCAACAGCGCCCATGGCGCGCGCCTGCTCAACCTGTGGCTGTAGGTTCGCCCATGCCCCGTCCGAGGATGCGCCTGGGTGACCTGTCCGTCGGTTTCATCCAGAACATGGAAGAAGCCCTGCAGCAACGCGGCATCGATCCCGCCCCGCTGCTGGAGCGCTACGGCCTGCACGAAGCGCGCCTGGCCGAAGCCGGTGCACGCTTGTCGATCCCGCGCTACATGCACCTGGGCCATGCCGCCATCGAACTGGCCGGCGACCCGGCCCTGGGCCTGCACATGGGCCGCATCAGCCGCCTGAGCCAGGCCGGGCTGGCCGGTGTCACCGCCGCCCAGGCGCCGACCGTGGGCGAAGCGGCGCGCACCCTGCTGCGCTTCGAGCCGCTGTACGCGGCCAACTACCGCGGCCATTCAAGCTTTCATGAGGACGCCAGCGGCGCCTGGCTGCGCTTCTATTCCATCAGCCCGTACAATGCCTACAACCGCTTCGTGGTGGATTCGCTGCTGTCCGGCTGGCTGGCCCAGCTCTCGCGGCTGGCGGGCGTGGTGCTGATGGCCGAGCGGGTGGAGATCGAATTCGAGGCACCTGCCTACGCCGCGCACTACCAGGCGCTATGCAGCAACCCGGTGCACTTCGGCGCCCAGGCCAATCAGCTGCGCCTGAGCCGCGCCAACCTGATGCTGCGCAACCCGGATCACTGCCCGAGCACCTGGCAGCACCTGCTGAAGTTATGTGAGGCGGAACTGGAGCAGCGCACACGGATCCGCAGCCTGGGCGAACGCATCGCCCACCTGCTGGGGCCGTTGCTCAATGGCGGGCGGGAACCGGATCTGGAGGAAGTGGCGCGGCACCTGCAATTGCCGACCTGGACCTTGCGGCGCAAGCTGGCCGAAGAAGGCACACAGTTTCGCGCCATCCTCAACGATACCCGCCGCGACCTGGCCATGACCTACATCCGCGATACGGAACTGGCCTTCGGCGAGATCGCCTACCTGCTGGGCTTTGCTTCGGCCGAAGCTTTCCAGCGCGCCTTCAAGCGCTGGAACAGCATGACCCCGGGGGAGTTTCGCCGCAGTCAGCGGCTGGGTGGCTGAACTACAGCTCGGTGGCGTCGTCGGCAGGCTCGGGAGTATCGAGCTCGAAAGCCAGTAGTTCGAGTAGTTCTTCTTGATAGTCGTCCATCGTCTGCTCCGTCGTTTTCGTTCATGTCTTGGATTCATCAACGAGCCTAAAGTGCCGTGATGAAAGAAAAATGACAATGACGCGTATCAACTCAACGTAGCAGCGAATGGAGAATTCTTCCGCCCTTACAACGGCGCCTGCTCAGCATTGCCGGCAGGTGCCGCCGGGGCGACGGTCGGTTGTGGCTCTGCCGGCGCTGGAGCGGGCTGCTCGGCATTGATCGGTGCGGCCTCGGCAGGTGGCGGCACCGGCTGGGAACCCTTGCTGTCGTCGACCACAGGGGCTGGTGCAGCCTCGGCGGCTGGCGCCGGCTCGCTCACTTGCGGCGCTGGTGCGGGTGCTGGCGCGGCTTCAGCAGGCGCCGGCGCCAAGGCGGTAGGCGCAGGTTCAGGCATGCCCAGTTCCGGCGCCGGCTTTTCCACAGGCTTTTGCGCCGCGCTCTTTGGCTTCTGCTCCTTGGGCAGGAAGCTCTCGACCAGGGCGAAGTAGCGCTCGTAGAACTTGGCCGAGGTCACGGTCTCGCTGGCCACCTTGACCATGGAGTCGTCCGTGGAGCCTATCGGCATCGACAGCGAGCCCAGCACCCCTACACCGACACTGGCCGAGGTATTGGATTTTTTCAGCGCATAGCGGTCCTGCAGGGCGTTGGCGAACATGGTCGAGCGCAGTTCGTCGCCACTGTCACGGGCACAGACCACGCTGAAGCTGATCTGCAGGTGCGACTCGCCGGTCTGCTGGAAACTCTTGTTGCCACTGACCTGGCCGGCGCCGCTGCTGGTGATGATGTAACCCTGACTGAGCAAGGCGCGGCGGGCCGCTTCACAGGTGCCCGCTTCACTCACCGCAAAGCTGCGCGAGTAGGTGCCCGAGTCGTCGAAATTCTCGTGTTCGTAGATCGCTGCTTTTTTCGAAGAACAGCCGGAAACACCCGCCAGCACAAGGGCCAGCCCGAGCGCGCTGAAGACGGTCGACTTTGACATTGCAAATCCTGAGTAAAACGTTCTGTGCCTATTGTGCAACACATCGGCGGATCTCTGGAACCGTAGCCGGGCAATCACCACAGAAAATTCACTTACAACCCCTTAAACCCCCTTGTTTAACGGGACGACGCCGCTGGTCGAAAAGTACTCAACTGCCAGAAAAAACCCTGACGCCCGGATAGGACGGGTCCGACTTTTGCGCTCCTTCACCAACGTCTAAGCTGGCACGTAGCCATCACTCATTCCACAGGACGACAGGAGTCAACGCGGTGAAGAACCTTTCCGTCAAATTCAAGCTGCTGCTGGGCTTTACGCCCATTCTGGTGCTCATGGCGCTGCTCGCCCTCACCGCCATCAACAGCCTGGACACCCTGACCCGGCGCGCCGAACGCCTGGTGTCGGTCAATTACATTCTCGACAACCTCAATGAAATGCGCGCCGCGCAGTTGAGCTACGAGCAAACTCGCGAGGCCACCTTCGCCAGCCAGTTGAACCAGGCGCACCGCCAGGCCAGCCAGCTGCTGGAGGAAAACCTCGGGCAACTACCCGATAGCGATGCCCAGCGGCTACTCAAGGCCACCCGGGATGACCTGGGCAATTACCTGGAGCAGTTTCGCCAACTGCAGGGCGCAACGGCCGGTAGCCCGGAGCAGGCCCGGCTGCATGACCAGTTGCTGGCGACCGTGCACAACGGCCTGGAGGCGATCAACCAGCTGATCACCCTGCAGAACCGGCAGAGCACCGAGGAATCCCGGCACAGCCGCCTGCTTATGCTCGGCCTGCTGGCGTGCGCCCTGGTCCTGGGTGGGCTGATCAGCGCCTTGATCATCCGCCAGGTCACCCTGCCCTTGCGCCGCGCCGTGGAGATCGCCCGGCGCATCGGTGAAGGCGACCTGACCGATACTGCCAGCGAGCCGCGCCGCGACGAGTTCGGCCAGTTGCTCCAGGCCCTGGCGCAAAGCGGTCACAACCTGCGCGAGATGCTGGGCCAGGCCGGGCATGTCACCCGCCAGCTGTCCAGCGCCGCCCAGGCGCTGTCGACCATCACCGAACAGACCAGCGCCGGTATCAGCTGCCAGAAGGTCGAAACCGACCAGGTCGCCACGGCGATGAGCGAGATGGTCGCCACCGTGCAGGATGTGGCGCGCAACGCCGAAGAGGCCAGCGAGGCCACCCGCCAGGCCAACAGCCAGGCGAACCAGGGCAACCAGGTGGTGCAGCGGGCCCTGACCCAGATCGGGCAATTGGCCGACGACATCGGCAACTCCGCCAGCGCGGTCACGCGGTTGTCTGAAGAAAGTGAACGGATCAGCAGCGTCATGACCGTGATCAACGCCATTGCCGAGCAAACCAACCTGCTGGCGCTCAACGCCGCCATCGAAGCCGCCCGGGCCGGCGAGGCCGGACGCGGCTTTGCGGTCGTGGCCGACGAGGTGCGCGGGCTGGCCCAGCGCACCCAGCAGTCCACGGCGCAGATCGAGGCGCTGATCGTCTCCTTGCAGCAAGGCGCCCAGAAGGCGGCGGACATGATGCACAGCAGCCATCAGATGGTCGGCACCACGGTCACGCTTGCCAATGAGGCAGGCGTCGAACTGCAGGCCATCACCCAGACCGTCACGGCCATCCAGGGCATGAACCTGCAGATCGCCACCGCCGCCGAACAACAGAGCGCGGTGGCCGAAGCGATCAACCGCAGCGTGCTCAGTGTTCGTGATGTGGCCGAGCAGTCGTCGACCGCCTCGCAGCAGACGGCGGCCGCCTCGGTGGAGCTGGCGCGCCTGGGCAGCGAACTGCAACAGCTGGTGGCACGCTTCAGGGTCTGAAGCCGTGTGGGAGCGGGCACAAAAAAAGCGACCCTAGGGTCGCTTCTCTTGTTACATCAATATGGCGCAGCGGACGGGACTCGAACCCGCGACCCCCGGCGTGACAGGCCGGTATTCTAACCGACTGAACTACCGCTGCGTGTCGTACTGGCTTGCACCTGCTGGCAGGCACAAAAAAAGCGACCTTTAGATCGCTTGATCTGTTGCATCGAGGTGTTCATGGGGCCTCGAAGCGAAGATGGCGCAGCGGACGGGACTCGAACCCGCGACCCCCGGCGTGACAGGCCGGTATTCTAACCGACTGAACTACCGCTGCGTATCGCACAGGCTTTCGCCTGCTTGAAACTGGGATCTGGCCTGAAGGCTTTGCTGCCTTCGGACCTCAAACCGGTCATTGACCGATCTGGAGAAAAATGGCGCGGCGGACGGGACTCGAACCCGCGACCCCCGGCGTGACAGGCCGGTATTCTAACCGACTGAACTACCGCCGCGCAGTGTGGACTCTCGTCCGGTTCCTCTCAGGTGACACCTTCTTGCGAACATGTCGAACCAGGAACATCTCAGGAAGTGGTGGGTGATGACGGGATCGAACCGCCGACCCTCTGCTTGTAAGGCAGATGCTCTCCCGGCTGAGCTAATCACCCGTGTGCTTCGCTGAGGTGGCGAAATTTACGCAGGTATCGAACCTAAGTCAATACCCCCGTTGAAGTTTTTTTCAAAAAGGGCAAAAAAAGCAGTGTTACTTGTAGATCATCTTCTTGGTCATGCCGCCGTCGACCACGAACTCTTGCCCGGTGACGAAGCCGGCATTGCGCGACAACAGCCAGGCGACCATGGCCGCGACATCTTCCACCGCCCCTACCCTGCCCGCCGGATGCTGGGCATGATCAGACTCGGTCAACGGCTCGGCGCGACGCTGGGACGGGTCCCTCGCATCGATCCAGCCAGGGCTGACGGCGTTGACGCGGATCTCCGGCCCCAGGCTCATGGCCAGGGCGTGGGTGAGCGCCAGCAGCCCCCCTTTGCTCGCCGCATAGGCCTCGGTATCGGGCTCCGACTGCGCGGCGCGGGTCGAGGCCAGGTTGACGATGGCCCCGCCATGGGCGCGCAGGTAAGGCGCACAGTGCTTGGCCAGCAGCATCGGCCCCGTGAGGTTGACCGCCAGCACACGGTTCCAGTACGCCAGGCTCAGGGTTTCCAGGGTGGTGTTGTGCGGATCGGCAATGGCCGCGTTGCACACCAACGCGTCCAGCCGCCCGAACTGGCCGAGTACCTCGGCCACCCCGGTCTTGACCTGGGCCTCATCGGCCACGTCCATGGCGATGAACCAGGCGTTGTCACCCAGTACCTTGGCGGCCTTGGCACCACGCACGCGGTCAAGGTCGGTGAGCACCACCTGCCAGCCCTCGGCGATCAGCCAGGCAGCGATGCCCAGGCCGATTCCCCGGGCGGCACCGGTGACCAGGGCGACGCGGCCATTATGGCTGCTGTCGTCCACCGACCAGTCGATCACAGCGCCGCCAGACCGCGGGCCAGGTCGGCCTTGAGGTCGTTGACGTCTTCCAGGCCCACGGCCACGCGGATCAGGCTGTCGCGAATGCCGGCGGCTTCACGCTCCTGCGGCGACAGACGACCATGGGAGGTGGTGCCCGGATGGGTGATGGTGGTCTTGCTGTCACCCAGGTTGGCGGTGATCGAGATCAACCGGGTGGCGTCGATGAAGCGCCAGGCGCCCTCTTTGCCGCCCTTGACCTCGAAGCTCACCACCGCGCCGAAGCCGCTCATCTGGCGCTTGGCCAGTTCATGCTGCGGATGGCTCGGCAGGCCCGCGTAGTGAACCTTCTCGATGCCGTCCTGCTGCTCCAGCCACTCGGCCAGCGCCTGGGCGTTGGCACAGTGGGCGCGCATGCGCAGGTTGAGGGTTTCCAGGCCCTTGAGGAAGATCCAGGCGTTGAACGGGCTCAGGGACGGCCCGGCGGTGCGCAGGAAACCCACCACTTCCTTCATCTGCTCGCTGCGCCCGGCCACCACGCCGCCCATGCAACGGCCCTGGCCGTCGATGAACTTGGTTGCCGAATGCACGACGATGTCGGCGCCCAGTTTCAGCGGTTGCTGCAGGGCCGGGGTGCTGAAGCAGTTGTCGACCACCAGCTGTGCGCCTTTGCCGTGGGCGATCTCGGCCAGGGCAGAGATATCCACAAGCTCGGCCAGCGGGTTGGACGGCGACTCGACGAACAGCAACTTGGTGTTGACCTTGATCGCCTTCTCCCAGCCGGAGAGATCCGCCAGGGGCACGTAGTCGACCTGCACGCCGAAGCGCTTGAAGTACTTCTCGAACAGGCTGATGGTCGAGCCGAACACGCTCTGGGAGACCAGCACGTGGTCACCGGCGCTGCACAGGGCCATTACCGTGGAGAGGATCGCCGACATGCCGGTGGAGGTGGCCACCGCCTGCTCGGCGCCTTCCAGGGCGGCGATGCGCTCTTCGAAGCCGCGCACGGTCGGGTTGGTGTAGCGTGAATAGACGTTGCCTGGAACTTCGCCGGCGAACCGGGCAGCGGCATCGGCCGCTGTCCGGAACACGTAGCTGGAGGTGAAGAACAGCGGGTCGCTGTGCTCACCTTCCGGCGTGCGATGTTGGCCGGCGCGTACCGCCAGCGTATCGAAAGCGACCCCTTCGAGGTCGCTGTCCAGGCGCCCGGCATCCCATTCCTGTGTCATGCCGCTGCTCCTAACGTTAGTTGTTGTAGAGGTCGATGATCGCGCTGACGGCCTGGTTCTTGACCTTGGAGGCGTCGTTGCGGGCCTGCTCGATCTTGTTCAGGTAGGCCTCGTCGATGTCGCCGGTGACGTACTTGCCGTCGAACACCGCGCAATCGAACTGCTCGATCTTGATCTTGCCACCGCCGACCGCCTCGATCAGGTCCGGCAGGTCCTGGTAGACCAGCCAGTCGGCGCCGATCAGCTCGGCGACGTCTTCGGTACTGCGGTTGTGGGCGATCAGCTCATGGGCGCTCGGCATGTCGATGCCGTAGACGTTGGGGAAGCGTACCGCCGGGGCCGCCGAGCAGAAGTAGACGTTCTTGGCGCCGGCTTCGCGGGCCATCTGGATGATCTGCTTGCAGGTGGTGCCGCGCACGATGGAGTCGTCCACCAGCATCACGTTCTTGCCGCGGAATTCCAGTTCGATGGCGTTGAGCTTCTGGCGTACCGACTTCTTGCGCGCGGCCTGGCCGGGCATGATGAAGGTACGGCCGATGTAGCGGTTCTTGACGAAACCTTCGCGGAACTTGACGCCCAGATGGTTGGCCAGCTCCAGCGCGGCGGTACGGCTGGTGTCGGGAATCGGGATGACCACGTCGATGTCGTGGTCCGGACGCTCGCGCTGGATCTTCTCGGCCAGCTTCTCGCCCATGCGCAGGCGCGCCTTGTACACCGAGACGCCGTCGATGATCGAGTCGGGACGGGCCAGGTAGACGTGTTCGAAGATGCACGGGGTCAGTTGCGGGTTGGTCGCGCACTGACGGGTGTGCAGCTTGCCTTCCTCGGTGATGTACACCGCTTCGCCCGGGGCCAGGTCGCGGATCAGGGTGAAGCCGAGCACGTCCAGGGACACGCTCTCGGAGGCGATCATGTACTCCACGCCTTCGTCGGTGTGACGCTGGCCGAAGACGATCGGACGGATACCGTGGGGGTCGCGGAAACCGACGATGCCGTAACCGGTGATCATCGCCACCACGGCATAGCCGCCGACGCAGCGGTTGTGCACTTCGGACACCGCGGCGAACACGTCTTCCTCGGTCGGCTGCAGCTTGCCGCGCACCGCCAGCTCATGGGCGAAGACGTTGAGCAGGACTTCGGAGTCGGAACTGGTGTTGACGTGGCGCAGGTCGGACTCGTAGATCTCCTTGGCCAACTGTTCGACGTTGGTCAGGTTGCCGTTGTGCGCCAGGGTGATGCCGTACGGCGAGTTGACGTAGAACGGCTGGGCCTCGGCCGAGGTCGAGCTGCCCGCAGTCGGGTAGCGCACATGGCCGATGCCCATGTGGCCGACCAGGCGCTGCATATGGCGCTGCTGGAACACATCACGGACCAGGCCGTTGTCCTTGCGCAGGAATAACCGGCCATCATGGCTGGTCACAATACCGGCAGCGTCCTGGCCGCGGTGCTGGAGGACGGTTAGCGCGTCATACAGCGCCTGATTGACGTTCGACTTACCGACGATACCGACGATGCCACACATGCGACGCAACCCCTACTTAATGAAACTGGACTGAACAGCGCTCAAGGCGTTTTGGGCCCCAGCAACTGTTCCTTGAACGGGAGATCAACCGGTGCGCTGATCCCGCTGGCTAGCCACTGACTGGAGAACCCCAGAATGAGGTTTTTCGACCAGTCAGCCACCAATAGAAATTGTGGCAGCAGGCGAGACTCCTGCCACCACGGGTCCTGTTGTACCGGCCCCAGGCTCAACAGCCCGACGGCCACGGTCACCAGCAAGCCACCACGGGCGGCGCCGAAGGCCATGCCCAGGAAGCGATCGGTCCCGGAAAGCCCGGTAACGCGAATCAGCTCGCCGATAAGAAAGTTGATCATGGCCCCCACCAGCAGGGTGGCGACGAAAAGAATGGCGCAACCGCCGATGACCCGGGCCGAAGGCGTCTGGATGTAAGGTTCCAGGTACTGCGACAGCGAGCCACCGAACATCCAGGCAACGGCACCGGCAATGATCCAGGTAAGCAGCGACAAGGCCTCTTTGACGAAGCCGCGCTTGAGACTGATCAGCGAAGAAATGGCGATGATCGCGAGAATCGCCCAGTCGACCCAGGTAAAAGCCACAGTGTTGCCTGCAAACGGATAAGGCGGCGCATTTTACCAGAGCGGCGGGCTGTCGGTAAGCCGTGATTTGCCGCCCGGCACAGGCCGGGCGACGAGCAATCATCCGCGTTCGGGCTGGAAGCGCACGATAATGCCGTTCAGCTTCTGCTGGCGGCTGATCACATCACGCAGGCGCTCGGCCTCGGCGCGCTCGATCACCGGCCCCACATACACCCGGTTCATGCCGCCGGCAGAGCGGATGTAGGCGTTGTAGCCCTGGCTGCGCAGGGTTTTCTGCAGGTTGTCGGCGCCGGCCCGGTTGGACAGGCTGGCGAGCTGGATCGACCAGCTGACCGGCAGGCCATTGGCGTCGATCTTGCCAGCCGCGGGCTTGGCCGCAGTGGCCACTGTGGCGGCCGGCTTGGCTTCGACCTTGGCCTCAGGCTTGGGCGCAGGCGGTGGTGACACCGGCTTGGCGGCCACGGCCGGCGCTGGCGCAGGGGCTGGAGCGGGCACGGCAGCGGGCGCCGGTGCAATCGGGGCAATTGGCGCGCTCGGCGCCTGGGCCGGTGCCGTCGACTGCTCGACGATCACCGGTTGCTCCTCAGGCAGCACCTGGGGCTCAGGCACCGCCACCGGCTCGACCTGAACCTGAGGCATATCCGGTGCAGCCGGCGCCTCGGGCGCCTCGACACGCACCTGGCGCATCTCGTCTTCGCGGGAAAACAGCATCGGCAGGAAGATCACCGCCAGCGCCACCAGCACCAGCGCACCGACCATGCGTTGCTTGACTACCTTATCCAGCAAAGCCATTTGCGCCCTCCTCCGTGGCCTGCCGGTGAAGCCACTGCAGGGCTTCGCCGACACAGAAAAACGATCCGAACAGCAGGATTTCATCATCCGCCGTCGCCAGCGCGCATTGAGCCTCCAGTGCCTGTGCCACGCTGGAGCAGGATTTCACATCCGCGCCCAGGTGCGCCAGCGCCGTTTCAAGCTCGGCCGCCGGACGGCTGCGGGACGTATCCAGCGGTGCCACCGCCCAGTGCTCGACCAGCCCCTGCAAGGGTTGCAGCACACCGTCCAGGTCCTTGTCGGCCAGCAGGCCGAACACCGCCAGGCGCTTGCCCTTCGGCGGCCGTGCGGCCAGGCGCTGAGCCAGGTACTCGGCGGCATGGGGGTTGTGGCCGACATCCATGAGGATAGTCAAGGCCTTGCCCTGCCAGTGGAAGGCGCGACGATCCAGGCGCCCGACCATCCGCGTGCCTTGCAGCGCCGCGGCGATCTGCCCGGCCTCCCAGGGCAGGTCCATCAGCAGGTAGGCCTGCAGCGCCAGGGCAGCGTTTTCCATGGGCAGGTCGAGCAGCGGCAGGTCGCGCAGCTCGACCACCTGTCCACGGCTGTCGACACCCCGCCACTGCCAGAAGCGGTCGGTGCTGGCCAGGTCGAAATCACGCCCACGCAGGAAGAACGGGCAACCCAGCTCGCGAGCCTTGTCCAGCAACGGCTGCGGCGGATTGAGGTCGCCACACAGCGCCGGCTTGCCCTGGCGGAAGATCCCGGCCTTTTCGAAGGCCACCGACTCACGGGTATTGCCCAGGTAGTCGGCATGATCGACACCGATGCTGGTCACCAGGGCCAGGTCGGCATCGACGATATTGACCGTGTCCAGGCGTCCACCGAGGCCGACTTCGAGCACCACGGCATCCAGCGCCGACTGTTTGAACAGCCAGAACGCCGCCAGGGTACCGGCTTCGAAATAGGTCAGGGAGATTTCACCACGGGCCGCCTCGACAGCGGCGAAGGCCTCGCACAGCTGCTGGTCGGCCGCTTCTTCGCCGTCGATCTGCACCCGCTCGTTGTAACGCAGCAGGTGCGGCGAGCTGTAGACCCCGACCTTGAGGCCCTGGGCACGCAGCAACGCGGCCACGAAGGCACAGGTGGAGCCCTTGCCGTTGGTGCCGGTCACGGTGACTACCCGTGGCGCCGGCTTGTCCAGCCCGAGCCTGGCCGCAACCTGTTGCGAACGCGCCAGGCCCATGTCGATGGCCGAGGGATGCAACTGCTCGAGATAGGCGAGCCAGTCGCCAAGGGTACGTTCGGTCATACGGTGGCAGGCGCCGGCGGAACGACGATCGGCTCGACCACAGGGGCGACGAACTTAGGCGTCGGCAGGCCCATCATCTGTGCCAGCAGGCTACCCAGGCGCTGACGCATTTCCTGGCGCGGGATGATCATGTCGATGGCGCCGTGCTCCAGGAGGAACTCGCTGCGCTGGAAGCCTTCTGGCAGTTTTTCCCGTACGGTCTGCTCGATCACGCGCGGGCCGGCAAAGCCGATCAGGGCCTTTGGCTCACCGACGATGACGTCGCCGAGCATCGCCAGGCTGGCGGAAACACCGCCGTAGACCGGATCGGTCAGCACCGAGATGAACGGAATGCCTTCTTCGCGCAGGCGCGCCAGTACCGCCGAGGTCTTGGCCATCTGCATCAGCGAGATCAGCGCTTCCTGCATGCGCGCACCGCCGGAGGCCGAGAAGCAGACCATCGGGCAGCGGTTTTCCAGGGCGTAGTTGGCGGCACGTACGAAGCGCTCGCCGACGATGGCACCCATCGAACCACCCATGAAGGAGAATTCGAAGGCGCTGACCACGACCGGCATGCCCAGCAGGGTACCGCTCATGGAGATCAGGGCGTCTTTTTCGCCGGTCTGCTTTTGCGCACCGACCAGGCGGTCCTTGTACTTCTTGCCATCGCGGAACTTCAGGCGGTCGACCGGCTCCAGGTCGGCACCCAGCTCGGCACGGCCCTCGGCGTCAAGGAAGATGTCGATGCGCGCACGTGCGCCGATGCGCATGTGGTGGTTGCACTTGGGGCAGACGTCGAGGGTCTTTTCCAGCTCCGGACGATACAGCACGGCCTCGCAGGACGGGCACTTGTGCCACAGCCCTTCGGGTACCGAACTCTTCTTCACCTCGGAACGCATGATCGAAGGGATCAGTTTGTCTACTAACCAGTTGCTCATGCTTTCTTTCTCCAGTAACGGTGACCGGCAGGCTTGGCCGCCAGCTCACGCGTATGCCCTTGAGCTCAATACGTGTATGTCGCGATGATGGACCGGCTCCGGCGCCTGGCCTGTAGCGAGTCGCGCCGCTACCGTTCCATCGTCATCCTGTATGGGCGACGCCTGCGGCATCGCCCGGTAATTTCGACCGGCCCATGGGCGCGATCCGGCAGCAACGGGCTGCGAAAGCTATGGACGATGGCGCGCGGCCAGCCGTCACATCGACAACAGCAGACGTCATCACGCCTGCTTCACCGCCTTGATGAAGGCTTCGATCCGGGCAGCGTCCTTGATGCCCTTGGCCTGCTCCACCCCGCCGCTGACGTCCACGGCATAGGGGCGAACCTGGGCGATGGCAGCGGCGACGTTGTCCGCCGACAGGCCACCGGCGAGGATGATCGGCTTGCACAGTTTCTCCGGCACCAGCGACCAGTCGAAGGCCTCGCCGGTGCCGCCCGGCACGCCGGCCACATAGGTGTCGAGCAGGATGCCGCGGGCACCGCTGTACAGCTTGCAGGCAGCCTCCAGGTCATCCCCGGGGCGCACCCGCAGGGCCTTGATCCAGGGCCGGTGGTAGCCTTCGCAATCGGCCGGGGTTTCATCACCGTGGAACTGCAAGAGGTCCAGCGGTACGACCTCGAGGATTTCATTGAGTTCGCAGCGGCTGGCGTTGACGAACAGGCCGACGGTGGTCACGAACGGCGGCAGCGCCCTGACGATTTCCCGCGCCTGGCGGACATCGACGGCGCGCGGGCTCTTGGCATAGAACACCAGGCCAATGGCATCGGCGCCCGCCTCGGCTGCGGCCAGCGCATCTTCGATGCGGGTAATACCGCAGATTTTGCTGCGAACGGCGCTCATGACCTGTGAACCTCAGCTGATCTGGAAAGCACCGGATGTTAGCAAATGGCTTGCGGGTCGTCAGCCGCCAATGACTCGTAACCGGTAAGGAAGTGTGGGCCGATGTAACGCTGGGGCAGCACGAACTCATCCTGGTACTCGACCTGCACCAGGTACAGGCCGAACGGGTGGGCGGTAGGCGCCGCCGTGCGCCGATCGCGGCTCTCCAGCACTTCCCTGGCCCACTCCACCGGGCGCTCGCCGGCACCGATGGTCATCAGCACTCCGGCGATGTTGCGCACCATGTGGTGCAGGAAGGCACTGGCACGGATGTCGATGACAATCATCTTGCCGTGCCGGGTCACCCGCAGGTGATGGATGTTCTTGACCGGTGACTTGGCCTGGCACTGGCCGGCGCGAAACGCGCTGAAATCATGGACGCCGAGCAGGTATTCGGCGGCCAGGGACATGCGCTCGACATCCAGCGGGCGGTGATTCCAGGTGACTTCCTGCCCCAGGTGCGCCGGGCGGATCTGGTCGTTGTAGATCACATAGCGGTAGCGCCGGGCGACCGCCTTGAAGCGGGCATGAAAATGCGCCGGCATCTCCTGGGCCCAGGCCACGCTGATGTCGTGGGGCAGGTTGATGTTGGCGCCCATGGTCCAGCCCTTCATGCTGCGCACGGCCCGGGTGTCGAAATGCACCACCTGGCCGCAGGCATGCACTCCGGCATCGGTGCGTCCGGCGCAGTGCAGCACGACGGGTGAGTCGGCGACCGTGGACAGGGCGTCTTCCAGGGTTTGCTGGACACTCGGCACGCTGGTGGCCTGACGCTGCCAGCCACGGTAGCGGGAACCTTTGTATTCAACGCCCAGGGCGATGCGGAAGAAGCCTTCGGGTGCCGATTCGGCCGCCGTGTTATCAATGTTTTCCAAGAAGATGCAGCCTGTCGATTTAGCAGATGGCGGGAATTATAACGACAACGGCAGCCACTGGGGCTGCCGTCGGACACACAAGAGCAGGACTCAGACCAGACGCGAGAGCATCTCTTCGGCTTCCTGGCGCTGGGCATCGCTGCCCTCCTTGCGCACCTCGTCGAGGATGTCGCGGGCGCCTTCATGGTCACCCATGTCGATGTAGGCGCGGGCCAGGTCGAGCTTGGTCGCGGCCTCGTCGGCGCCGCCCAGGTAGTCGAACTCCAGGTCATCACCCAGGTCGTCGCTCATGGCGGCGTCCTCGGCGGTGAAGTGGTGCTCGATCGAGGGCTGCTCCAGGCTCTGGGACAGCTTGTCGAGTTCGGCGTTGACGTCTTCGAGCTCGGAGGCAAAGTGCTTGGCGGCGTCCGAGTCATCCTCCAGCGACAACGACAGGTCGAAGTCTTCCGGCAGGTCCAGCTCGCTCAGCGGGTCGAACTCCGGCATGGTTTCGTCGAAGGCGGCCAGTTCGGCGGCGATATCCACAGGTTCGCCAGCCGGCACGGGAGCCGGTTGCTCAGCCGCGACGTCGAGGTCGAAGTCGGCCAGGTCATCGAGCACCACCGGCGCTGGCTCCACCGGTGTTTCAACCAGCACCTGCGGCTCGGGCTCGACCGGTTGGGCCTCGACCAGTGGCGCGGCCTCCAGCGAAGCGTCCAGCTCGGCCTCAAGCGCCGCGTCGTCGAGCAACGGCGGCTCTTCAAGCTCCAGGCCCTGCAGATCGTCATCCAGGCTCAGGTCGAATGCGCTGTCGAGGTCTTCCTCGACCACTGGTTGCGCCTCAACCACTGGCTCCGGTTCGACCACTGGTTGCGCCTCAACCACAAGCTCCGGCTCGGCGACAGGTTCCGGCTCCGGCTGCACCTGAGGCTCGTCCTGCAACAGCTCCTTGACGTACTGGGCATCCATTTCCGCCGCCAGCGCCGCAGCGCCGAGACCACCCGCCGCCACAGCCAGCATGGCCGGGAAGCGCCCCTTGAGGGCCTCGACATCGGCATGGTTCTTACCGGTTGCGATCAACTGACGCTCATGGCCGACGAAGGCATCCCGATCGCCCTGACGGGCATAGACTTCCATCAGTTTCAGGCGCAGTTCGCTGCGTCCGGGTTCGGCGGCCACGGCCGGTTCGAGCAGGTCGGCGGCATGGTTGAGACGACCACGGACAATACTCAGGTCCGCCTCGTCGAGCAACGCATCACCGCTTGGCACGGATGCTGGCTCGGCGGCCGGCGCCACCAGCGGTGCAGCCATCGGCTGCGGCCGGACGGGTGCGGGCTGCGCCGCTTTTTCAGGCGCAGCTGCGCTGGCCGGCGCCTCTGCGGCACGGGCAGCGGCAGCAGAAGCGGCGACTACCGCCGGCGCCAGGGTCACGCTCGGCAGCGACACGTCCAGCCCCTCGAAGCTGCCAGGTGGCAGATCCAGGTCCGGACCCCGCTCGCTTTCTTCTGCCAGGGCACGGGCCATGCGCAGGTGTTTTTCCGCTTCCTGGTCGGCCTTGCGCTTGCGTGCCAGCAGCAACAGCAGCAGGAGCAGCACCAGCAAGGCGGAACCGGCGATCAGCGCCAGCAACAGCGGGTTGCCGAGCAGGTCGTCGAGCACCTTGCCGGAACTGCCGGGCGTGGCCTCCTGCGCCGCGGGCGCGGTGCTGTCGACCGGAGCGGTGTCGACAGCCGCCGGTGCTGGCGTAACTGCAGGTTCGGCCGGTGCCGGCTGCAGTTCGGCGGAAATGGCCGGCGCTTGCGGCGTACCTTCGGCTGCCGGCGCCTCGCCCGCAGCCCCTTGGGCTTCAAGCCTGGCCAGTTGATCGTTCTTCAGGGCGATCAGGCGCTCCAGCTTGTCCAGTTGGCTTTGCAGGTCGGTCATGCGGCTTTTCAGCTCGGCATTGTCGCGCCGGCTGGTGTCGAGGCTTTCCTGGGCAACGGCGAGCTTGTCGCTGACCGCCTTGCCATTGGCCGCCTTGCCACTCGGGGTGACCAGGCGCAGGTTGTCCTGGTTGGCGATTTGCGCTGGAGCGGCCTCGGTGCCGGTGCGATGGGTGGCGTCCAGCTGCCGCGCACGCGGGCCCAGGCGCCGGCCTTCGCGCCAGGCAGCATAATGCTCGGCGACCTCGGCCACGGCCTGGCCCTGGGGAGTGCTCATGATCTGTTGCTGGTCAGGCAGGCGCAGGACCTGGCCGGTTTTCAGCTGGTTGATGTTGCCGTTGACGAAGGCATCGGGGTTCAGGGCCAGGATGGCCATCATGGTTTGCTGCACCGAACCACCCTGGCGGGCCTTCGAGGCGATCTCCCATAAGGTATCGCGACGCACGGTAGTGTAGTTGGCCGCGGTAACTGCCGGCGACACACCCGCCGTCGCCGGCTGCCTGGCCTGGGTATTGAACTTGGCCGGGTCGATCAGCACGCTGTAGTCGCGCAGCAGGCGCCCGCTCGGCCACATCACCTGGACCACGAACTTGACCATGGCTGCCGGCAACGGCTGGCTCGAGGTCACCCGCAACACACTCTTGCCGTTGGGGTTGATCACCGGCGTGAAGGTCAGGTCATTGAGGTAGTCCGGGCGCTGGATCCCGGCCTTGACGAACTCTTCCTGCGGCGCAAGGCTCGGGGCCATTTCCGCGGCTGTGAGATCGCGCACATCGAGCAGCTCGATCTCGGCATCCAGTGGCTGGTCCAGCGTTGACCTGAGGGTGAGCTCGCCAAGGCCCAGGGCATGCGCCATACCGGACGACAGCGCCGACGCCGCGGCTATTGCTAAGACCAGTTTGCGAATTCGAAGCATGACCTCTTCCTTTGAAAGAACCGTCCCCGGCAACCGAGAATCATCCGGCAAAAATTATCGGCAAGTATCTTTTACGCAATCTGTTTTATCAACAATTGCGCCAGTTGCACGGCGTTCAGGGCCGCGCCCTTGCGTACGTTGTCGGTGGTCAACCAGAGGTTGAGCTGCTCGGCATCGTCGATTCCACCGCGCACCCGTCCAACATAGACCACGTCCTGGCCCACCGCGTCACCGACCGGCGTCGGATAATCACCCTCCTCCACCAGCTCAATGCTCTCGGCGGCCTCCAGCGCTGCATTGACTGCAGCGAGGTCGATCGGTTCACGACTTTGCAGCGACACACTGTAGCTATCGCCAAAAAACACCGGCACTTGAACGCAGCTCACGGAAATCTTCAGGGCCGGCAAGCCCAGTACCTCACGCAGTTCACTGACCAGGCGACGCTCCAGCAGCCCATGCCCCTGGGCATCGCTGGCGCCGACCTGGGCCAGCAGGTTGAAGGCCATCTGCCGATCGAAGAAGCGTGGCTCCAGCGGACGGGCATTGAGCAGCTCGGCGGTCTGCCGGGCCAGTTCGTTGACGCCTTCGCGGCCCTGGGCCGAGACCGCCAGGCAAGCGGTGACGTTGACCCGCTCGATGTCGAGCAGGCCCTTGAGCGGCGCCAGGGCGACGGCCAGCGCCACCGCGGCGGTACTTGGGCTGCTCAGCTGGTAAGGTTGCGACAGGCTTTGCAGGCGCTCTGCGCTGGCCTCGGGAACCAGCGTCGGCGCCTGCTCGGCCGACAAGCCGCCCGACAGGTCGATCACCGCACAACCGGCTGCCTGGGCCCGGGGCGCAAAACTGCGGGTCACGGCCGGACCTGCGGCGAAGAAGGCCAGTTTGACCTTGGCGAAGTCGAAGCTGTCGACCTCGCGCACGCGCAGGCTCTTGTTGCGAAACATCACGCCACTGCCGGCCGACTCGTTGCTGGCCAGCAGGTGCAAGGTGCCCAGCGGAAAATCCTGCTCTTCGAGTATCTGCACCAGGGTTTCACCGACGACTCCGGTGGCACCGATCACGGCGATATCAATAGGCTGGCTCATGGAAAATCCTCTGCTGGAACGGCGGGAGCGGCACTTTACTTGGATTCGTGGCGGTGGAACAGCTATCGCGGGGCAAGCCCGCTCCTACAGGTCCCGTGGGAGCGGGCTTGCCCCGCGATGCGGCTGCAATGACCAACAAAAAAGCCCGCACTGTCACCAGCACGGGCCTTGGTTCATCACGCTGGTGCGATCAACGCTCCAGCAGGATCCGCAGCATGCGACGCAGCGGCTCGGCCGCGCCCCACAGCAGCTGGTCACCGACGGTGAAGGCGCCCAGGTACTGCGAACCCATGTTCAGCTTGCGCAGACGACCCACCGGGATGTTCAGGGTACCGGTGACGTTGGTCGGGCTCAGCTCCTGCATGCTGATCTCGCGCTGGTTCGGCACCAGTTTCACCCAAGGGTTGTGCTGGCTGATCATGCCTTCGATATCGGCGATCGGCACGTCCTTGTTCAGCTTGATGGTCAGCGCCTGGCTGTGGCAACGCATGGCGCCGATGCGCACGCAGATGCCGTCGACCGGGATCGGGCTCTTGAAGCGGCCGAGGATCTTGTTGGTCTCGGCCTGGGCCTTCCACTCTTCGCGGCTCTGGCCGTTCGGCAGTTCCTTGTCGATCCACGGGATCAGGCTGCCGGCCAGCGGCACGCCGAAGTTCTCGGTCGGGTAGGCTTCGCTGCGCATGGCCTCGGCAACCTTGCGGTCGATGTCGAGGATGGCGCTGGCCGGGTTGGCCAGGTCATCGGCCACGGCGGCGTGGGTCGCGCCCATCTGGCGGATCAGCTCGCGCATGTTCTGCGCACCGGCGCCCGAGGCCGCCTGGTAGGTCATGGCGCTCATCCACTCGACCAGGCCGGCTTCGAACAGACCGCCCAGGCCCATCAGCATCAGGCTGACGGTGCAGTTGCCGCCGATGTAGTTCTTGGTACCGGCGTCGAGCTGCTGGTCGATGACCTTGCGGTTGACCGGATCCAGGACGATGACCGCGTCATCCTGCATGCGCAGGCTGGAAGCGGCGTCGATCCAGTAGCCCTGCCAGCCGGCTTCGCGCAGCTTGGGGAAGACTTCGTTGGTGTAGTCGCCGCCCTGGCAGGTCAGGATTACATCGAGGGTCTTGAGCTCTTCAATGCTGTACGCGTCCTTGAGCGGAGCAATATCCTTGCCCACTGCCGGACCCTGGCCACCGACGTTGGAGGTGGTGAAGAACACCGGCTCGATAAGATCAAAATCCTGCTCTTCCAGCATCCGCTGCATGAGCACGGAACCGACCATACCGCGCCAACCGATCAGACCTACACGTTTCATCGCAACTACACCTTTGCTAAAAAGTGGGCCGCTGCTTCACATGGAAAAACAGCAGCGGGCCCGAGAGATTACAGATTCCGCAGCGCTGCGACTACTGCGTCGCCCATTTCCTGCGTACCTACCTTGCTGCAACCGGCCGACCAGATGTCGCCCGTGCGCAGCCCCTGATCCAACACCAGGCTGACGGCCTTTTCAATGGCTTCGGCTGCCGCCTGCTGGTTGAAGCTGTAACGCAACATCATCGACACCGACAAAATGGTTGCCAGCGGGTTGGCGATGCCCTGCCCGGCGATGTCCGGCGCGGAGCCGTGGCAAGGCTCGTACATGCCCTTGTTGTTGGCATCCAGGGACGCCGAAGGCAGCATGCCAATGGAGCCGGTCAGCATGGAAGCTTCATCCGACAGGATGTCGCCGAACATGTTGTCGGTGACCATCACGTCGAACTGCTTGGGCGCACGCACCAGCTGCATGGCGGCGTTGTCGACGTACATGTGCGACAGCTCGACGTCCGGGTAGTCCTTGGCCACTTCCTCGACGATTTCGCGCCACAGCTGGCTGGACGCCAGGACGTTGGCCTTGTCCACCGAGCAGAGTTTCTTGCCGCGCACGCGGGCCATGTCGAAACCGACCCGGGCGATACGGCGGATTTCGCTTTCGCTGTACGGCAGGGTGTCGTAGGACTGACGCTCGCCGCCTTCAAGCGTACGGGTGCCACGTGGCGCGCCGAAGTAGATGCCGCCGGTCAGCTCGCGGACGATGAGGATATCCAGGCCCGAAACGATTTCAGGCTTGAGCGACGAGGCATCGGCCAGTTGTGGGTAGAGGATCGCCGGACGCAGGTTGGCGAACAGGCCCAGTTGCGAGCGGATCTTCAGCAGGCCGCGCTCGGGGCGAATGTCGCGCTCGATCTTGTCCCATTTCGGGCCGCCCACGGCGCCCAGCAGCACGGCATCGGCCTGGCGCGCACGCTCCAGGGTCTCGTCGGCCAGCGGCACGCCGTGCTTGTCGATGGCCGCGCCACCGATCACGTCGTGGGACAGGCTGAAGTTCAGCTGGAACTTGTCGTTGGCCAGCTCCAGCACCTTGACCGCCTCGGCCATGATTTCCGGACCGATGCCATCACCTGGGAGAATCAGAATCTGCTTGCTCATGGGTTCCTCTTGTTCGAATCAAGCGACTCGCCGCAACGGCGGGCCGGAAAAATAACTAGCGCTCGGCCCAGAGCACCAGGACATCGGTGCTGAACGAGCCATCGGCTTCAATCTGGTAATACTGCCGTACTTCTTCGCCCATTGCCTGCTGCAAATGGCGTATGGCGTCACGCATCACCTGCGGGGTGCGCATGCGCTCGACCCAGGAGCCGAACTCCAGGCGCAGGCGCTGGCGGGTATGGCTGCGGGTGAACAGGCCGGCGTCGCTGACCTGCTGCAGCCACTCGGCCGCGGAAAAATCACGGACATGGCTGGTATCGCGCAAGACTTCGACGCTTTGCAGGTAGGTGTCGAGCAGCGGGCTGCCCGGCGACATCACGTCGATGAATGCAGCCACGCCGCCCGGCTTGAGCACCCGACGCACCTCGCGCAGGGCCAGGCCCAGGTCGCTCCAGTGGTGTGCCGAATAACGGCTGAAGACGAAGTCGAAGCTGGCGTCGGCGAACGGCAGGCGCTCGGCGGCGCCACGCGCGGTGACAATGTTCCCCAGTTGACGCTCGGTCGCGGTGGCGGCGACCACGTCGAGCATCTGCTGCGACAGGTCATAGGCCACCACTTCACGCACCAGTGGCGCGACATGGAAACTCACGTGTCCGGCGCCGCAACCCAGGTCCAGCACCCGTGCTTGCTCCTGCCCGGCCAGCTCAGCCTGCAGCAGGGCGAACTCACTGCCCTGGGCGTGTACGGCGCTGCTCAGGTAGGCGTTGGCCTGCTCGCCGAACTGGCGCTGGACGACATCCTTGTGGGTGGTGCTGGTCATTGGCATCTCCTGGGTCTTGATCGCGGGGCAAGCCCGCTCCTACAGGTGGGTGTAGGAGCGGGCTTGCCCCGCGATAGGTTCAACACATCAATCAGGCGTCACGAAACAGCCACGGCTGGCTCGCCCGGTGCTTGCCCTCGAACGCCTCGATGGCATCACGGTCCTGCAAGGTCAGGCCGATATCGTCCAGGCCATTGAGCAGGCAGTGCTTGCGGAACGCGTCGATCTCGAAGCTCAGTACCTTGCCGTCAGGACGGGTCACGGTCTGCGCCTGCAGGTCGATGGTCAACTGGTAGCCAGGGTCGGCTTCAACCTGCTTGAACAACGCGTCGACTTCCTCATCGCTGAGGATGATCGGCAGCAAACCGTTCTTGAAGCTGTTGTTGAAGAAGATGTCGGCGTAGCTCGGCGCGATGATGCTGCGAAAGCCGTATTCTTCCAGCGCCCACGGCGCATGCTCGCGGCTCGAGCCGCAACCGAAGTTCTCGCGGGCGAGCAATACGCTGGCGCCCTGGTAGCGGTCGTGGTTGAGGACGAAGTCCGGGTTCTTCGGACGCTTGCTGTTGTCCTGGTACGGCTGGCCGACATCCAGGTAACGCCATTCGTCGAACAGGTTCGGGCCGAAACCGGTGCGTTTGATCGACTTCAGGAACTGCTTGGGGATGATCTGGTCGGTGTCGACGTTGGCACGGTCCAATGGCGCGACGAGGCCGGTGTGCTGGGTAAAGGCTTTCATGCTGCGCTCCCTTGGATCAACTCACGGACATCGATGAAACGACCGGTAACTGCGGCGGCGGCGGCCATGGCCGGGCTCACCAGGTGGGTACGACCGCCAGCACCCTGGCGACCTTCGAAGTTGCGGTTGGAGGTCGAGGCGCAATGCTCGCCGCTCTCCAGGCGGTCCGGGTTCATCGCCAGGCACATGGAGCAGCCAGGCTCACGCCATTCGAAACCGGCCTCGATGAAAATCTTGTCCAGGCCTTCCTTCTCCGCCTGGGCCTTGACCAGGCCCGAGCCTGGCACGACGAGGGCCTGCTTGATGGTCGAGGCGACCTTGCGGCCCTTGGCGATCTCGGCGGCGGCACGCAGGTCTTCGATCCGCGAGTTGGTGCAAGAGCCGATGAACACCCGGTCGAGCTGGATGTCGGTGATCGCCTGGTTGGCGCTCAGGCCCATGTACTTCAAGGCGCGCTCGATGGAGCCACGCTTGACCAGGTCCATTTCCCGGGCCGGGTCCGGCACGCGCTGGTCGACCGCCAGGACCATTTCCGGCGAAGTGCCCCAGCTAACCTGCGGCTTGATCTGCGCGGCATCGAGCTCGACCACGGTATCGAACACCGCATCGGCGTCGGACACCAGGTCCTTCCAGGCCTCTACCGCCTGCTGCCACTGCTCGCCCTTGGGCGCGTACGGACGGCCCTTGACGTACTCGACGGTCTTCTCGTCGGTCGCCACCAGGCCCACGCGGGCGCCGGCTTCGATGGACATGTTGCAGATGGTCATGCGGCCTTCGACGGACAGGTCGCGAATGGCGCTGCCGGCGAATTCCATGGCATGGCCGTTGCCGCCGGCGGTGCCGATCTTGCCGATCACGGCCAGGACGATGTCCTTGGCGGTGACGCCGAACGGCAATTTGCCTTCGACGCGCACCAGCATATTCTTCATTTTCTTGGCCACCAGGCACTGGGTGGCGAGCACGTGCTCGACCTCGGAAGTGCCGATGCCATGGGCCAGGGCGCCGAACGCGCCGTGGGTGGAGGTGTGCGAGTCGCCGCAGACCACGGTCATGCCCGGCAAGGTCGCACCCTGCTCCGGGCCGATGACGTGGACGATGCCCTGGCGCACGTCATTCATCTTGAATTCGGTGATGCCGTATTCGTCGCAGTTTTCGTCGAGGGTCTGCACCTGCAGGCGCGACACCTGGTCGACAATGGCGTCGATGCCGCCCTTGCGCTCAGGGGTGGTCGGCACGTTGTGATCGGGCGTGGCGATGTTGGCATCGATGCGCCAGGGTTTGCGATTGGCCAGGCGCAGGCCTTCGAAGGCTTGCGGCGACGTCACTTCGTGAATGATGTGACGATCGATATAGATCAGCGCCGAACCATCGTCGCGCTGTTTGACCAAATGCGAATCCCAGAGCTTGTCGTAGAGCGTTTTGCCGGCCATCAGACTCTTCCTCATCATCTTTCTATGCCAATAACCCCTTGGCTTGTACGGACGATGCTATGAGGTTAGATTGAATAACTCAAATTCATAATTTTTATGCTTTGGATAACCAAAAGGAATTCGAGCAGTGGACCTGGCCAACCTCAATGCCTTCATTGCCGTCGCCGAGACCGGCAGCTTCTCAGGCGCCGGCGAACGCCTGCACCTGACCCAGCCGGCGATCAGCAAACGCATCGCCGGGCTTGAGCAACAACTGGACGTACGGCTGTTCGACCGCCTGGGCCGCGAAGTCAACCTGACCGAAGCCGGCCGCGCCCTACTGCCGCGCGCCTACCAGATCCTCAACGTGCTGGACGACACCCGCCGGGCCCTGACCAACCTGACCGGCGAAGTCAGCGGACGCCTGACCCTGGCCACCAGCCATCATATAGGCCTGCACCGCTTGCCGCCGCTGTTGCGAGCCTTTACCCGCCAGTACCCGCAGGTCGCCCTGGACATCCAGTTTCTCGACTCGGAGGTGGCCTACGAGGAAATCCTCCACGGCCGGGCGGAAATCGCGGTGATCACCCTGGCGCCGGAGCCTCATCACCTGGTACGCGCCGTGCCGGTCTGGGACGACCCGCTGGACTTCGTCGCCGCACCGGAGCACCCGCTGGCCTGCAATGGCGCGGTAAGCCTGGCGGACATCGCCCATCACCCGGCGGTCTTTCCCGGCGGCAACACCTTCACCCACCATATTGTCCAGCGCCTGTTCGAAGCCCAGGGCCTGACCCCAAACATCGCCATGAGCACCAACTACCTGGAAACCATCAAGATGATGGTCTCCATCGGCCTGGCATGGAGCGTGCTGCCACGCACTATGCTCGATGAGCAGGTGGCGCCCATCGCCTTGCCGGGCATACAGCTGTCCCGCCAGCTAGGCTACATTCTGCACACCGAGCGCACGCTGTCGAATGCGGCCAGAGCCTTCATGGCCCTGCTCGACAGCCATGCCAGCACCCCGAGCCATTGAGGTAGAACCCGGTCAGTACGACTCTCCAGGACGCGTCACCGCCAAAGGTCTGGTATCGATGCCCAAATCAGCGAATCCCTTTCCGCGCCTGCCGCGCATTCATGCGGCAGACCCCCAGGCGCTGGAGGAAACCTGGGAGAACGCCCCGCAGCTGCTGGCGGCGCTCAATGGCGCGCGCCTGGGGGCCTGGTTCTGGGACGTCGAGACCGGGCAGATCAGCTGGTCGCGGGGCACCCAGGCGCTGTTCGGCTTCGATCCCCACCAGCCGCTGCCCAATGACGTCGACTACCTCGAACTGCTCCCCCCAGAAGACCGCGCCCGCACCTTGCAGGCCTTTCATGCGGTGATCAACGGCGAGCCGGTGGAACAGGCCCTGCGCCACCGCATCCGCTGGCCCGACGGCAGCCTGCACTGGCTGGAGATCAACGGCAGCCTGGCCAAGGACAAGCATGGCCGGCCGCAGATGATCGGGGTGATCCGCGAGATCACCCGCCAGCGCGAACGGGAAACCGCGCTGATCAACTCGGAAAAGCGCTTCGCCACCCTGTTTCACCTGAGCCCCAACGTGATTCTCCTGAGCCGGCGCTCCGACGGCCTGATCTACGAGGTCAACCAGCACTTCGAACAGATCCTTGGCTGGCCGTGCCAGCAGGTGGTCAACAAGACCACCATCGAGCTGGGCCTGTGGGTCAATCCGCAGCAGCGCAATGTCGTGCTCGAAGCCACCCGCAACACCAGCGGCCCGGTGATCCTCGAGGTGCAGTTTCGCGCCAGCAGCGGCAAGATCCACGACGGCATCCTCAGCACCCAGAACATCGAACTGGAAGGCACGGCCTGCCTGCTCAGCACCTTTGTCGACACCAGCGAACGCAAGCGCGCCGAACAAGCCCTCAAGGACAGCCAGGAACGCCTCGACCTGGCCCTGGACTCCGCGCAGATGGGCACCTGGGACTGGCACATTCCCAGCGGCATGCTCTATGGCTCGGCCCGTGCAGCGGAATTGCACGGCCTGGAGCCGGTGCCTTTTCACGAGTCCTTCGAGGCGTTCTTCGAAGGGGTACCGGAGCATGAGCGCACCACGATGCGCCAGGCCTACCGCACCCTGCGCGAAGGACCGGCCGGCAACTACCAGTTCACCTACCGCATCCAGCTGGAAAACGGCACCTCGCGCTACATCGAAAGCCGGGCCCGGCTGTACCGCGACGAACAAGGCAGACCGCTACGCATGGCCGGCACCCTGCTGGACATCACCGAACAGGTCGAGCGCGAGCAACGCCTGGTCAGCTCGGAGGAAAAATTCGCCAGTCTGTTCCAGGCCAGCCCCGACCCGATCTGCGTCACCCGCCAAGACACCGGTCAGTTCATCGAGATCAATCCGGCCTTCACCCAGACCTTCGGCTGGAACACCAAACAGGTGATCGGCCACACCGCCGAAGAGATCGGCCTGTGGGCAGAATCGGCCCAGCGGGCCCGGCGCATCGAACGGGTGATCCGCGACCAGGCCCTGAACAACGTCGCCGTGGTGGTCAACCACAGTGATGGGCAACCCCTGACCTGCGTGATATCCAGCCGCCTGATCAAGGTCGACGACCAGCCCTGCAGTGTCACCACCCTGCGCGACATCACCCAGCAACAACGGGCCGAAGCGGCACTCAAGGCCAGTGAAGAGAAGTTCGCCAAGGCGTTTCATTCCAGCCCCGACGCCATCACCATTACCGAACTCGACAGCGGTCGTTACCTGGAGGTCAACGACGGTTTCTGCCGCCTGACCGGCTACAGCACGGCCGAGGTGATCGGCCGCACTGTGTACGAGATCGGCATCTGGGCCGACGACAAGCAACGCTCGGCACTGATCAGCGAATTCCAGGACAAGGGCCGCGTCCACCACCGGGAAATGCTCGGGCGCAACAAGCGCGGCGACATCCTCACCGTGGAGGTGTCGATCGAGCCGATCACCCTCAATGAAACCGAATGCCTGCTGCTCACCGCCCGCGATGTCAGCCTGCTGAAGAACGCCCAGGCGCAGATCCGTCACCTGGCCTACCACGACCCCCTGACCAACCTGCCCAACCGCGCCTTGCTGATGGACCGCCTGAGCCAGCAGATCGCCCTGCTCAAGCGCCACAACCTGCGCGGCGCCCTGCTGTTCCTCGACCTGGATCACTTCAAGCACATCAACGACTCCCTGGGCCACCCGGTCGGCGACACCGTGCTGAAGATCATCACCGCCCGCCTGGAAGCCAGCGTGCGCCTGGAAGACACCGTGGCGCGCCTGGGCGGTGACGAATTCGTGGTGCTGCTCAGTGGCCTTGAGGGCAGCCGCGACGAAGTCACGGAAAAGGTCCGCGAACTGGCCGACACCCTGCGCGAGCTGCTGGCCGAGCCCATGTCCCTGGATGGCCAGCGCCTGCAGGTGACACCGAGCATCGGCGTGGCGCTGATCCCCGATCACGGCACGACCCCCGCCGACCTGCTCAAGCGCGCCGACATCGCCCTGTACCGGGCCAAGGACTCCGGGCGCAACACCACCCAGTTGTTCCACACCACCATGCAGAAGGCCGCCAGCGAACGCCTGCGCATGGAAAGCGATCTGCGCATGGCCCTGGCCCGGGGCGAACTGGCCCTGCACTTCCAACCCCAGGTCGATGCCCGCGACAACCGTATCGTCGGCGCCGAAGTGCTGCTGCGCTGGCACCATCCGCAACTGGGCCAGCAACCGCCGACGCAGTTCATCCAGGTGCTGGAGGAAAGCGGACTGATCCTCGAAGTGGGCAGCTGGATACTCGACGAAGCCTGCGATGCCTGTGCCGGCATGCTGCGCGATCACCTGATCGATGCCTACGACTTCAGCCTGTGCGTGAACATCAGCCCGCGCCAGTTCCGCCAGAACGACTTCGTCGAGCGGGTCCTGCGCAGCCTCGATGACTTTCGCCTGCCCTACAGCATGCTCAAGCTGGAAATCACCGAGGGCATCGTCATCCAGAACCTGGACGACACCATCAGCAAGATGCGCGAGCTCAAGCGCTATGGCGTGAGTTTCGCCATGGATGATTTCGGCACCGGGTATTCATCGCTGACCTACCTCAAGCGCCTGCCGGTGGATACCTTGAAGATCGACCAGTCGTTCGTCCGTGATGCACCGGAGGACCCCAACGATGCGGAGATCGTCCGCGCCATCGTGGCCATGGCCCGCAGCCTGGACCTGTCGGTGATTGCCGAGGGGGTGGAGTTGTCGGAGCAGCTGGAGTTCCTGGAGCGGCTGGGGTGTCATTTGTACCAGGGATATCTGCACAGCCGGCCGTTGCCCCTGGGCGAGTTCCGGCGGATGTTGCTGGAAGCACCGGCCCTGTGACCTGTAGGAGCGGGCTTGCCCCGCGATTGCCGTCTGCCAGTTGCACCGTATCGCGGGGCAAGCCCGCTCCTACACGCGCCCAATAAAAAGGGCACCCGAAGGTGCCCTCTTGTGCATCACATCACTCAGTTCAGCGCAGGCTTGCTATCGCCGTTGATCGGGATGCGCTTGGCCTTGGCCTCTTCCGGGACGATGCGCAGCAGGTCGATGCTGAGCAGGCCGTTGGCCAGGCCCGCGGCCTTGACCTCGATGTGGTCGGCCAGGCGGAAGGACAACTTGAACGCCCGCTGGGCAATGCCCTGGTGCAGGTAGGTGACGCTTTCGCCGCTGCTGTCACGCTTGCCGCCGGTGACGGTCAGCACGCCCTTTTCCACTTGCAGGTCCAGATCCTGCTCCTGGAAACCGGCTGCAGCAACGACGATTCGATAGTGGTCATCGCCATGTTTTTCAACGTTGTAGGGAGGGTAGCTGCTACCCGCCTCATTACGCGCCGCGGATTCGAACAGGTCATTGAAACGGTCGAAGCCTACGGAATGACGGAACAGTGGAGCCAGAGAAAAAGCAGTAGTCATGGTACATCTCCTGAAAATCAGCGAGGTTGTGTAGTAGCGCGACCCGACTTCGGCATCGCGTACTCCTTAGATAAGGACCCTCGCCGGCTTTTCAAGCAACCCGACGAAAATTTTCACGCCGCCTGGCTGACCGGCATGCCGATCAACTGGCCAACCCGATCGCAATCGGTTTCCCGGCGCAGTTCGGCGAACAGTTCCACAGCCTCAGGGTAGGTACGGGTCAGCATCGCCACCCACTGCTTCAAGCGTCCCGGTGCCTGGCGCGGGGTCATCTGCGCCACCGCCTGGCCCCAGAAGTCGCGGATCAGCGGCAACAGGCCGTGCCAGTCCATGGGTACGAACTCGACGCCGTCGCGGGCAGCGGCGATCTGCCGGGCCAGGTCCGGGCGCGAAACCAGGCCGCGGCCGAGCATGATGTCCTCGACGCCGCTGACTTCACGGCAGCGCTGCCAGTCTTCGAAGGTCCAGACTTCACCGTTGGCGTACACCGGCACCTTGACCACGTCCTGTACCCGCGCCACCCACTCCCAGTGGGCCGGTGGCTTGTAGCCCTCGACCTTGGTCCGCGCATGCACCACCAGTTGCTCGGCGCCGCCTTCGGCCAGGGCACGGGCGCAGTCCAGCGCCACATCGGGGCTGTCGAAGCCCAGGCGCATCTTGGCGGTAACCGGAATGTGCGCAGGCACGGCACGGCGCACTTCACGCAGGATGGCATGGAGCAGCTCCGGCTCCTTGAGCAACACCGCACCGCCGCGGGACTTGTTGACGGTCTTGGCCGGGCAGCCGAAATTGAGGTCGATCACCGGCGCGCCCAGCTCGCAGGCCAGCACCGCGTTTTCGGCCAGGCACACCGGGTCGGAGCCGAGCAATTGCACACGCAAGGGCACCCCGGCCGTGGTCGCGGCGCCCTGATCCAGCTCCGGCGCCAGCTTGGCGAAGGTAGCGGCTGGCAGCAGCCGGTCGCAGACACGAATGAACTCGGTGACGCACCAGTCGATGCCGCCCACCTGGGTCAGTACGTCACGGAGGATGTTGTCGACCAGCCCCTCCATCGGGGCCAGGGCAATTTGCATGGGTGGCATCTCGGCTGAAAAAGGCCGGCAGTCTAGCAAAATCCGCGGCCTACAGCGCTCCGGCCATCAGCGCCGCACCATAACCTTCGATGAACTCGCTGGGCATGCGCTTGGGCCGACCTGTGGATAACTCGATACACACGAAAGTGGTCTGCGCGCGCAGCAAGGTGGTGCCGTCGCTGGGACGCACCAGCTGGAAGCGCCGGGTCATTTTCAGGCGTTGATCCCAGTCGACTATCCAGGTCGCCAGTTGCAACTCATCGTCTTCATAGGCCGAGGCCAGGTAGTCGATTTCGTGACGAACCACGGCCATGGCCCGGTCCAGGCGCCGATACTCGGCCAGGTCCAGGCCCAGGCGCTGGGAGTGGCGCCAGGCACAGCGCTCCAGCCAGGTGACGTAGACCGCGTTATTGGCGTGGCCGAGGCCATCGATGTCTTCGGCACCGACGCGCAGGTCGATGGTGAACGGTGTTGCCAGATCCCAACTCATGCCCGCTCCAGTTCTCTGATGAACGGGCAGAGTGTACCGGATGCTCAGGCCGATTGCCGCTCGCTGGCGTGCCTGGGCGCGAGCAGCGCCTGCACGCCTTCGATCAGTTGCGGGTCGGACAGCACACGCTGATGCCCCCCTTCGGGCAGCAGCAACAGGCGACTGTCGAACCAGGCCTCGTGAATGGCCAGCGCCTCGCTGGACGGCACCAGGCCGTCATCCTCGGCATGCACGACCAGTGCAGGAATATCCAGTTGATAGCCTTTCACATCAAGGCGCGCAATCGGCATCCCGACATCCCGCTCGACCTGGCGCACGAAGGCTGCTCGCGCCCGCGCCGGCATGCCCAGCCGGCGGGCGAAGCCACGCAGCACCCCCAGCAGTTGCGCCGGCGCGGCAATACTCACCGCCGCCTCGGCGCGCAACCCCCACTGCAGGGCCAGCATGACCGCAGAACCGCCCATCGAGTGACCGATCACCGCCCGCAGCGCCGGCAATTCGGCAGCAGCCTCCAGCAAGGCCCGGGCGAACAGCACGACATGCGCCTGATTACCCGGGGAATGACCATGGGCGGGCCCTTCCAGGGCCACGGCGGTGTAGCCGGAACGCACCAGGGTATCGATCAGGTGGGCGAACTGGGTCGGGCGCCCTTCCCAACCGTGCATCAGCAATACCGTTGGCCCCTGACCCCAGCGCAAGGCCGAGAGGCCGAAGCGCAAGGTAATACGTTCGGCGCGGGCCAGCAGCGGCAACTCCCAGTCCCGCGGCGGCAGGTTGCGCGGCGTCATGAACGCCCGGCGCATCTTGCTGGCCACATGCTCCGGTACCAGGTGTCCGAGGGTGCCGTTGACGCTACGAATCCAGCTCAAGGTATTCATCGCTTCGCTCCGGTGGATGGCGCAGGTTCAGACAACCGCCGACTTGGCGGCACGCAGGATGCGGTCAGACAATTCATCAGTGCCCAGGGCACGGGCCAGGGCAATGCCACCGACCATCAGGGCCAGGTCGGCCAGGACCTTGTCGGCGTCTTCGGGGCTGTCGGCCATGTTGGCCATCATCAGTTCGATGTGTTCGGCCAGGACTTCGCGGAAGGCATCTGGCAGGCGCGCCATCTCCACCAGGGAGGTGGGCAACGGGCAGGCATGTTCGGTGGCGTCACGGTGCTTGCGCGACAGGTAGAAAGCGGCGACCAGGCCACGGCGCTCCTCGCCGCTCATGTTCGGGTCGACTTCGGCGAGCAGGGCTCGACGCTCGGCAAGCAACTGGCGGAAGGCTTCCAGCATCAGCGCGTCCTTGCTGTCGAAATGCGCATAGAAGCCCCCGACCGTCAGCCCGGCAGCGCCCATCACCTGGTTGACGCTGGGTTCGGCGGGGCCGTGCTGGATCAATGCACTGCGGGCTGCCTCGAGAATCCGTTCGCGGGTTTTCGCCTTCTTGTCGTTCATGACCTGCCTCCAAATATTATGCTCACAATATTATTCTCATAATATTTTTCTGCAAGCACTATCGCCCGCCATTTGTCGTGGGGGTGCATAAGGAAGAGGAAGGAAGTTTTTTTCGCGGAAAAAACAAAAGGCTCATTCAATAATCGAATGAGCCTTGAAATCCCACAAAGTGGGTAAAGTGGCGTCCCCTAGGGGACTCGAACCCCTGTTACCGCCGTGAAAGGGCGGTGTCCTAGGCCACTAGACGAAGGGGACTTGTAACCTTCGTGCAGATCCGTTTTCACGAATCCTGGCAAAATTGGTGGAGCTAAGCGGGATCGAACCGCTGACCTCCTGCATGCCATGCAGGCGCTCTCCCAGCTGAGCTATAGCCCCAGATTTCTAGCCTCGCGGCCCAGCGACCTCTTTCGATGTCGCTTGTGTGAAACTGGCGTCCCCTAGGGGACTCGAACCCCTGTTACCGCCGTGAAAGGGCGGTGTCCTAGGCCACTAGACGAAGGGGACGAACCTTCTTACCTTGCCAACCCGGTCGCTGGAGCCCGGTTGACTCTGAAGTTGATACTACCAACTCCAGATCGGAATTTGGTGGAGCTAAGCGGGATCGAACCGCTGACCTCCTGCATGCCATGCAGGCGCTCTCCCAGCTGAGCTATAGCCCCACAATGTCGCTTTGAACTTGATTCGCTTGGCTGGGTGCTTCGCGTTTCGTTTTCGTTCATCGCTGTGGACGGGGCGCATATTAAGATCGGATCGCACACCTGTCAAATTTATTTTCGACTTTTTTTGAATTTTTTTTCCGAGATAACAAACACTTACCTTGGAACGCCCGGTTTTATTGGGCGCGACCGCTAAAACGCATCGCGGGACAAGCCCGCTCCTACCGTAGGAGCGGGCTTGCCCCGCGATGGGTACAACATTGAAAAAAGGTCAGGCGATAGTGCCCAACAGCTTCTCCCACTCCTTGTTTTCTTTCTTCGACACACCACCGAGCAGGTCCAGGGCCTGGCGCAGGCGGTAACGGGTCAGGTCCGGGCCGAGGATTTCCATGGCATCGAGCACCGATACCGAGCTGGCCTGGCCGGTGATGGCGGCGAACATCAGCGGCATGGCATCACGCAGCTTCAGCTCCAGCGCCTCGACAACGGCCTGGATGCAGCCGGTGATCCGCTCTTTTTCCCACTGGCGCAGGCTTTCGAGCTTCCACAGGATCAACTGGATCACCTGGCGAACCTGGTCGCCCGACAATTTCTTGCTCTCGAACAGCTTGGCATCGAGCTTCAGCGCGCCTTCGAAGAAGAAGCCGCCCAGCGGTGCGACCTGGCTGAAGGTCTCTACCCTGCCCTGCACGTGCGGCGCGATCTTCATCATGTAGTCGCTGTTGAACGCCCACTTCTGCAGGCGTGCGGCGAATTCTTCCACCGGCAGGTCACGCAGCCACTGGCCGTTGAGCCACGACAGCTTCTCGATGTCGAAGATCGGCCCGCCCAGGGACACTCGCGACAGGTCGAAGTGCTCGACCATCTCGGCCAGGGAGAACTTCTCGCGCTCGTCCGGCATCGACCAGCCCATGCGGCCCAGGTAGTTGAGCATCGCCTCGGGCATGAAGCCCATGCGCTCGTAGAAGGTCACCGAGGTCGGGTTCTTGCGCTTGGACAGCTTGCTCTTGTCCGGGTTGCGCAGCAGCGGCATGTAGCACAGTTGCGGCTGTTCCCAGCCGAAGTATTCGTAGAGCTTGATCAGCTTGGGAGCCGACGGCAGCCACTCCTCGCCACGCAGCACATGGGTGATGCCCATCAAGTGGTCGTCGACCACGTTGGCCAGGAAGTAGGTCGGCAGGCCGTCGGTCTTCATCAGCACCTGCATGTCCATGCGGTCCCACGGGATCTCGACTTCGCCACGCAGCATGTCCGGCACCACGCAGACGCCTTCGCTCGGCACCTTCATGCGGATCACATGCGGCTCGCCAGCGGCCAGGCGGCGCTGTACTTCTTCAGGCGAGAGCAGCAAGGCGCGGCCGTCGTAGCGCGGGGTTTCGCCGCGGGCCATCTGCTCGGCGCGCATCTGGTCCAGCTCTTCGGCGGTGCAGAAGCACGGGAAGGCGTGGCCCAGGTCGACCAGTTGCTGGGCGTACTGCTTGTAGATATCGCCCCGCTCGCTCTGCCGGTACGGGCCGTGCGGGCCGCCGACATCCGGACCTTCGCTCCATTCGATGCCGAGCCAGCGCAGGGCGTCGAAAATCTGCTGCTCGGACTCGCGGGTCGAACGCAGCTGGTCGGTATCTTCGATACGCAGGATGAATTCGCCGCCGTGCTGCTTGGCGAAGCAGTAGTTGAACAGGGCGATATAAGCGGTGCCGACGTGGGGATCGCCAGTAGGCGAAGGCGCGATACGCGTGCGAACGGTGGTCATGGACAGTCTCGAACTAGAGATGAAACAAAGGCTGGATGTTAACAGGGAGCGGGCATCGGGCTCCAGCAATGGGCGCGATCGGCACTTGTGAGCCTGGATCCAAACATTGTTAAATTTGCTTACATTTTTGGAACGATGGTACTCATGCCTGCTCAACTCAAACGCCGCCTGCTGGTTTTCATGACCCTGGTTGCGCTCGTCGCCCTCGCCTTTCTCGCCCACTGGTACATCAAGGGTCGCTTCTACGAAAGCACCGACAATGCTTATGTGCAGGGCGAAATCACGCGGATTTCCAGCCAGCTCGGTGCCCGTGTCGATGAAGTCCTGGTCCAGGACAACCAGCATGTCGCCAAGGGTGACCTGCTGGTTCGCCTGGAGCCGGATGATTTCCGCCTGGCCGTGGAGCGCGCCCGCGCCGCCCTGGCCACCCGCGAGGCCGAACACCAGCAGGCCGAAAGCCGCCTGACCCAGCAATCGAGCCTGATTGCCGCCGGCAAGGCCCAGGTCGCCGCCAACCAGGCCACCCTGGGACGCTGGGAACTGGACCTGAACCGCGCCCAGGCCCTGCGCAAGCCGGGCTTCGTATCGGAAGAACGGGTCACCACCCTGGCGGCGGAAAACAACGTTGCCCGCTCACAAGTCAGCAAAGCCCAGGCCGACCTGCAGGGCCAGCGCCAGCAGGTCAATGCCCTGTCCGCCGAGCTCAAGCGCCTGGATGCGCAGATTGCCAACGCCCGCGCCGAACTGGCCCAGGCCGAGCTGAACCTGACCCGCAGCGAAATCCGCGCCCCGATCAGCGGCATGATCGGCCAGCGTGCCGCGCGCAATGGTCAGGTGGTCCAGGCCGGCACCTACCTGTTGTCGATCGTTCCGGATGAGGACATCTGGGTCCAGGCCAACTTCAAGGAAACCCAGATCGGCCATATGCAGCCTGGGCAAATGGCCGAACTGTTGTTCGACAGCTACCCCGACACACCGATCCAGGCCCGGATCGACAGCCTGTTCGCCGCCTCCGGCGCGCAGTTCAGCCTGCTGCCGCCGGACAACGCCACCGGCAACTTCACCAAGGTGGTACAGCGCATTCCGGTCAAGCTGACCTTCGCGGCCGACAACCCGCTGCGCGGCAGGATCCGCCCGGGCATGTCGGTCACCGCCATCGTCGACATCCGGAACCACACCGACAATGGCCGGTGATGCGTTGATCCGTCCCGTCGGCGAACCCAGCCGGCGCGACTGGATCGCAGTAATGAGTGTGATGCTCGGCGCCTTCATGGCCGTGCTGGATATCCAGATCACCAACTCCTCGCTCAAGGACATCCAGGGCGCCCTGTCGGCGACCCTGGAGGAAGGCTCGTGGAT
Organism: Pseudomonas sp. BJa5; assembly: GCF_030272875.2. Lineage (NCBI taxonomy): Bacteria > Pseudomonadati > Pseudomonadota > Gammaproteobacteria > Pseudomonadales > Pseudomonadaceae > Pseudomonas > Pseudomonas sp. BJa5. The sequence continues at coordinate 93,989 of NZ_JALRNG020000006.1, read as the reverse complement.
CTCCACTTCGTACCTGGTGGCCGAGATCATCATGATCCCGCTGACCGCCTGGCTGGTGCAGTTGCTCTCGGCCCGGCGCCTGGCCGTGTGGGTGTCGCTGGGTTTCCTGGCCTCCTCGCTGCTGTGTTCCATGGCCTGGAACCTGGAGAGCATGATCGTCTTTCGCGCCCTGCAGGGCTTCACCGGCGGCGCGCTGATTCCGCTGGCCTTCACCCTGACCCTGATCAAGCTGCCCGAGCATCACCGCGCCAAGGGCATGGCGATGTTCGCCATGACCGCCACCTTCGCGCCGTCCATTGGCCCGACCCTGGGCGGCTGGCTCACCGAGAACTGGGGCTGGGAATACATCTTCTACATCAACATCCCGCCGGGCCTGTTGATGATCGGCGGCCTGATGTATGGCCTGGAGAAGAAAGAGGCGCACTGGGAACTGCTGAAAAGCACCGACTACGCCGGCATCGTCACCCTGGGCGTGGGCCTGGGTTGCCTGCAGGTGTTTCTCGAAGAGGGCCACCGCAAGGACTGGCTGGAATCGAGCCTGATCGTCGGCCTGGGCAGCATCGCCCTGCTGAGCCTGATCACCTTCGTGATCGTGCAGTACTCCAAGCCCAATCCGCTGATCAACCTGCGCATTCTCGGCAACCGCAACTTCGGCCTGTCGAGCATTGCCAGCCTGGGGATGGGGGTTGGCCTCTATGGATCGATCTACCTGCTGCCGCTGTACCTGGCGCAGATCCAGAACTACAACGCCCTGCAGATCGGCGAAGTGATCATGTGGATGGGGATTCCCCAGCTGTTCCTGATTCCGATGGTGCCGCAGCTGATGAAGGTGATTTCGCCGAAGATCCTCTGCACCCTGGGCTTTGGCCTGTTCGGCCTGGCCAGCTTCAGCTCCGGGGTGCTCAACCCGGACTTCGCCGGCGAGCAGTTCAACCAGATCCAGATCATCCGCGCCCTCGGCCAGCCGATGATCATGGTGACCATCTCGCTGATCGCCACGGCCTATATCCTGCCCCAGGATGCGGGCTCGGCGTCGAGCCTGTTCAACATCCTGCGCAACCTGGGCGGCGCCATCGGCATCGCCTTGCTGGCGACCTTGCTGGATGCGCGCACCAAGGTGTACTTCGACTACCTGCGCGAGTCGCTGGTGCCGAGCAACCCGCAGGTCGCCGAGCGCCTGGCGCAGCTGGCTGAAAGGCTGGGCAGCGACGCTGCGGCACTGGGCAAACTGAGCGAGATTACCCATCAGCAGGCAATGATCATGGCCTACAACGATGCCTTCCATTTTGTCGGCATCGGTTTGGCGATCAGCATGGTGGCGGTGTTGATGACGCGGACATTGCCGCAGGGGTTGAAGGCGGGAGAGGCCCACTGACGGCGGCGTCTGAATCGCGGGGCAAGCCCGCTCCCACCGGCTTTGTGGGAGCGGGCTTGCCCCGCGATGGCGTCCTCACGCCGTAATCATTCGCTCGCGCAATGCAGCAATCTCGTCGCGCAACTGCGCCGCCGCTTCGAACTCCAGGTCCCGCGCCAGCTGGTACATCTTCTCTTCCAGCTGCTTGATGCGCTTGGCGATTTCGCCCGGGGTGCGCAGTTCGGCTTCGTAGCGGGCGCTCTCCTCCGCGGCCTTGGCCATGCCCTTGCGCTTCTTGCTGCGCGAGCCGGGCACGTTGGCGCCTTCCATGATGTCGGTGATGTCCTTGACCACGCCCTTGGGCACGATGCCGTTGGCCTGGTTGAAGGCGATCTGCTTGTCGCGGCGGCGTTCGGTCTCGCCGATCGCCCGCTCCATGGAGCCGGTCATGTTGTCGGCATAGAGGATCGCCCGGCCATTGAGGTTGCGCGCCGCCCGGCCGATGGTCTGGATCAGCGAGCGCTCGGAGCGCAGGAAGCCTTCCTTGTCGGCATCGAGGATCGCCACCAGCGATACCTCGGGCATGTCCAGGCCCTCGCGCAGCAGGTTGATGCCCACCAGCACATCGAAGGTGCCCAGGCGCAGGTCACGGATGATCTCGACCCGTTCCACCGTGTCGATGTCCGAGTGCAGGTAGCGCACCCGTACGTCGTGGTCGGCCAGGTAATCGGTGAGGTCCTCGGCCATGCGCTTGGTCAGGGTGGTGACCAGCACGCGCTCTTCCATGGCCACCCGCTTGCGGATTTCCGACAGCAGGTCGTCGACCTGGGTGGTGGCCGGACGCACTTCCACCTGCGGGTCGACCAGGCCAGTGGGCCGTACCACCTGCTCCACCACCCTGCCGGCGTGATCGGCCTCGTAAGGCCCGGGCGTCGCCGAGACGAAGATGGTCTGCGGGCTGACGCTTTCCCACTCGTCGAACCGCATGGGCCGGTTGTCCAGCGCCGACGGCAGGCGGAAACCGTATTCGACCAGGGTTTCCTTGCGTGAGCGGTCGCCCTTGTACATGGCCCCGACCTGGGGAACGCTGACGTGGGATTCGTCGATCACCAGCAAGGCATCGGCCGGCAGGTAGTCGTAGAGGGTCGGCGGCGGCGCCCCGGCCGGACGCCCGGACAGGTAGCGCGAATAGTTTTCGATGCCGTTGCAGTAGCCCAGTTCGAGAATCATCTCCAGGTCGAAGCGGGTGCGCTGCTCCAGGCGCTGGGCTTCGACCAGCTTGTTGGCCTTGTGCAGGTACTCCAGGCGCTGTTGCAGTTCTTCCTTGATGCCCTCCACCGCTTCGAGCAGGGTTTCCCGCGGGGTCACGTAGTGGCTCTTGGGATAGAAGGTGAAGCGCGGCAGCTTGCGGATCACCTCGCCGGTCAGCGGGTCGAAGGCGGCAATGTTCTCCACTTCGTCGTCGAACAGCTCGATGCGGATGGCTTCCAGGTCCGATTCGGCCGGGAAGATGTCGATCACGTCGCCGCGCACACGGAAGGTGGCGCGGGCGAAGTCCATCTCATTGCGGGTGTACTGCAGGTCGGCCAGGCGGCGCAGCAGGGCGCGCTGGTCGAGTTTGTCGCCGCGGTCCACGTGCAGGACCATCTTCAGGTAGGTTTCCGGGCTGCCCAGGCCGTAGATGCACGACACCGTGGTGACGATGATCGCATCGCGCCGCTCCAGCAGCGCCTTGGTCGCCGACAGGCGCATCTGCTCGATGTGATCGTTGATCGAAGCGTCCTTCTCGATGAAGGTGTCGGACGACGGCACATAGGCTTCGGGCTGGTAGTAGTCGTAGTAGGAAACGAAATACTCCACGGCGTTATTGGGGAAAAACGCCTTGAACTCGCCATACAACTGCGCCGCCAGGGTCTTGTTCGGTGCCAGCACCAGGGTCGGGCGCTGCACCTGGGCGATCACGTTGGCGATGCTGAAGGTCTTGCCCGAACCGGTCACCCCGAGCAGGGTCTGGTGCGCCAGCCCCGCCTCGATGCCCTCGACCATCAGGCGAATGGCCTCGGGCTGGTCGCCGGCCGGCTGGAAACGGGTGACGAGCTGAAACTCGGACATGACGGACCTCTGTGTTATCGCGGCTGCAGGCAACTGTATCTATAGACAGTAGTTATACCGAATTTGTGTCACTGAGTGCCAGTTTCAACTCAGTGTTGCGGGCAATTGCCTCACCGGACCGGTCAATTCGACTAACGGTCGAAAATATTTCGGCCAAACAGCAGGAAAAGCTGCACCAGACTGTCGCCGTGACCGGTGGGTATCACTATACTGACTCCCCGTTTGTGCACCGCTCTAGTGCATTCGGCTGGAGCGTGCGAACTCTTCCACTCTCCATTCGAGCCAAGGTAATAATGAGCCTGTTTTCCGCTGTCGAGCTGGCACCACGCGACCCCATTCTGGGCCTCAACGAAGCATTCAACGCCGATACCCGTAGCAACAAGGTCAACCTGGGTGTAGGTGTGTACTGCAACGAAGAAGGGCGTATCCCACTGCTGCGCGCAGTGATCGAAGCCGAAACCCAGCGCGCTGCCCAGCACGCTTCCCGCGGTTACCTGCCGATCGACGGCATCGCCGCCTACGACCAGGCCGTGCAGAAGCTGCTGTTCGGTGCCGAGTCGCCACTGCTGGCCGCTGGCCGCGTGATCACCACCCAGGCCGTCGGCGGTACCGGCGCCCTGAAGATCGGTGCCGACTTCCTCAAGCAGATCTCGCCAGATGCCGTGGTCGCCATCAGCGACCCGAGCTGGGAAAACCATCGCGCCCTGTTCGAAACCGCCGGCTTCCCGGTGCAGAACTACCGTTACTACGACGCCGCCAGCAACGACGTCAACCGTAGCGGCATGCTCGAAGACCTCAACGCCCTGCCGTCGGGCTCGATCATCGTCCTGCACGCCTGCTGCCACAACCCGACCGGCGTCGACCTGAGCCTGGACGACTGGAAAAACGTCCTCGAAGTGGTCAAGGCCAAGGGCCACGTACCGTTCCTCGACATGGCCTACCAGGGCTTTGGCGACGGCATCTACGAAGACGCCTTTGCCGTACGCCTGTTCGCCGAGTCGGGCCTGAACTTCTTCGTTTCCAGCTCGTTCTCCAAATCCTTCTCGCTGTACGGCGAGCGCGTTGGCGCCCTGTCGATCATCACCGAATCCAAGGAAGAGAGCGCTCGCGTGCTGTCGCAGGTCAAGCGCGTGATCCGCACCAACTACTCCAACCCGCCGACCCACGGCGCCAGCATCGTTGCCGCCGTGCTCAACAGCCCGGAACTGCGTGCAATGTGGGAAGCGGAACTGGGCGAAATGCGCGGTCGCATCCACGGCATGCGCAAGCAGATGGTCGAGCTGCTGGCCGAGTACGGCGCGCAGCGCGACTTCAGCTTCGTCGGTCGCCAGCGCGGCATGTTCTCCTACTCGGGCCTGAGCGTTGAGCAAGTCGCCCGCCTGAAGAACGAGTTCGGCATCTACGCCCTGGACACCGGCCGTATTTGCGTGGCCACCTTGAACCAGAGCAATATCCATGTGGTGACCAAGGCTATCGTCGAGGTCCTGTAACTGATTAATTGCCCGGGGGAGGCTTGACTTCCCCTTAGCAATCAGTAAGATACGCCACAGATTCCGCGATAGCTCAGTCGGTAGAGCAAATGACTGTTAATCATTGGGTCCCTGGTTCGAGTCCAGGTCGCGGAGCCAAATACTTGAAAAACCTCCAGTTGCGCTGAGCACTGGAGGTTTTTTCGTTTCAGCCCTCCCCTATTGTGGATAAGGCTCGGTCACCGGCCGCTGCTCATCCACCAGAATCCAAACCAGCAATTTTGCCGGCTTCGCCTCACTGGCATTGCGCGACACCAGGTGCACGGCGCCCGGCGGCTCGTACCAGAAATCACCCGTCTTGTAGTTAACCGGCTTTTGTTCACCCTTGAGCTGGGAAACCACTTCGCCTTCGAGCACATAGGCCATGACCGCGCCCGGATGCTGGTGCGCGACGGACTTCTGCCCCGGCGCATAGTCGACCGTCAGCATGATGGCTTTCTTGCCCGGCGCGTTGGCTGGCAGTTGCTGCTGCAGGATGCCGACCGCCTCCTGGCCTTCTTCCGGGCCATGGGCCCAGGCGCCCGGCAGGGTGAACAGGCTGGCGACGATCAGCGTACTGATGGGTAACAGACGGGATTTCATGGGCATTACCTCGCAGGAGTGGATGCCGGCAGGTTATGCCGACGCCCGGGAGGTAAAAAGCGCCAATTCAGGGAAAAACGCGGAGGCTAATCAGCTGCGGCCAATGGGGTAGAAGGTGCCCGCGCTCCAGACGCCCAGCCATTCCTGGCCATCGATCTGGCGCGGCACGGCCAGCTCCACCAGCTGGTAGAACACATTGCGATGGATCAACGCTTCCAGGTTGCTGCGCATATGCACATAAGGCGAAGGCTCCTGGGTACTGGCATCGATCTCGAAGCGCAGAGGATGCTCAGGCCCCGCCTCGACCTGATCCTCGACATTGCTGGTGAAGCGCAGCACCTGCTGCTCACCACTGCCCTGCACGTCCAGGGCAACCGCCACGAATGGCGCATCATCGACCTTGATGCCGACCTTCTCCACCGGCGTCACCAGGAAGTAGTCGTCACCGTCGCGACGGATGATGGTGGAGAACAGCCGCACCATCGGTTTGCGGCCGATCGGCGTACCCAGGTAGTACCAGGTGCCGTCACGGGCGATGCGCATGTCGATATCACCGCAGAAATCCGGGTTCCACAGGTGTACCGGCGGCAACCCCTTCTCTGACTTGGGGATCTGCGCCAACAGATCATTGGCCTTGCCGCTTGCTGACATCACCCTCTCCTTACTGACTCATGCCCAGAAGACTGCGAGCGTAATCCTCAAGCGGTGGGCCAAGCAAATCTTCCGGCTTGTTGTCATGGAACGTCAGCAATCCGCCACGGCTGTTGATCCGCGTCGTGTCGATCAGGTAGCGGGTGCTGGTTTCGATCAGCATCAGTTGAATCACACCGGTATCGATCCCTAAGCGATCGACCGCCTGCTCGTCATACCATTCATCGCCATTGCCGATGCGGTCATCGGTGCGGGCAAAGCGCGCATACAGGAGGTAATGGGCGCCCACCGAACGCGCCTCGACCAGGGCGTCTTCAAGGCCCAGCGGCCCCTGGGCCCTGCGCACCAGGGGGAAGTACTCGATGAAGCCCTTGAAGGCCTCTTCGGCGACCACGTTGGGCCGTGGATAAGGGCCCTGGCCCGGCGGGACGAAGGCACCCTGGCCAATGTAGATGAACGAGTCAGGCTGCAAGCGTACCGACAGCGAGCGGCGGGTGTCGCTGTGGTCGAGCAGGCCAGCGTCGCTCATGTGGTAGCGAACACCCTCGCCCATATCGCTGACATTCATGCAGCCGCCCAGCGCCGTCAGCGCCAGCAGCAAACCCAGGCTACGCATCAATCCTCCAGTGGCCGGTGACGGAAAACCGGCGAATGGCCGACAGATGCAGCTTTTGCGCCAGTCTTAGCCGCCGATGATTTTCATCACCGTCACGCCACCGGAAAACGCCACCGGCTGCTTGTCGCCCAGGGCCTTGACCAGCAGCCCTTGCAGGGCAGGCAGCGCTTCATGGCGCGGCTTGTCGAGCAGGTCGCCGATGTAGTGACGATTGCTCGACGACAGGCAGCCGTGCAGCCAGCCGGTGGAGGACAGGCGCAGCCGCGAGCAGGTCCGGCAGAACGGCACGCTTTCGTTGGCGATCACGCCAAAGTAACCCAGGCCCGGGATCTGGTAGCGCAAGGCCGTGGCATCCACTGGCGCGTTGGCCTGCAAGTATTCGTAGCGCTCGCCGATCAGCTGCAGCAGGTGCTCGAGGCTGACAAACTGCTGCAGGAAGGCATTGTTGTCGCGGGCCAGATGGCCCATGCGCATCAGCTCGATGAAACGTAGCTCGAACCCGCGCGCCAGGCAGTATTCCAGCAGCGGGATCACCTGGTCGAAGTTCTGCCCGCGCAGGGGCACCATGTTGACCTTGATCTTCATCCCCGCCGCACTGGCCTGCTCCATGCCATCGAGCACGGTGGCCAGGTCGCCGCCGCGGGCGATGCGACGGAATGCATCGGGATCGAGGGTATCGAGGGAGACGTTGAGACGACGAATGCCCGCAGCACGCAGCAACGGCAGCTTGCGCGCCAGCAACTGGCCATTGGTGGTCAGGCTGATTTCATCCAGCCCCAAGGGCGCGACCGAGGTCAGGAAGGTTTCCAGCTTGGGGCTGACCAGGGGTTCGCCGCCGGTGACCCGCAAACGCTCGATGCCGGCCGCTTCGATCAGGTAGGCCACGCCGCGCGCCATGGCTTCGGCAGACAGCTCGTCCTGGGCCGCCACCAGACGCTTGCCGTCCGGTACGCAATAGGTGCAGGCATAGTTGCAGGCAGCGGTGAGGCTGACGCGCAAGTTGCGAAAACGCCTGCCTTGGCGGTCGACGATCATGGATGACTCCGGCATGGATGAATCGGGCTTGCAAAACCTGACTCAAAAATCAGGTTTTTGCAAGCCTTCATACCTGAGTATATTCCTGCATTGCACTTCCCTGTAGCGGCATCGGGCTGCCGAATGTGTCAGTTACCGGCCGCATCCGGGTCGCGCTTGCGCTTGTTACCCATGCGCACGCCGATGTCCATCAGGAACTGGAAGAAGCCTTCCTGGTCTTCCAGCACATTGCTCCAGAACGGCGAGTGATACAGGGCCACGGCACCGTGCACCAGGGCCCAAGCGGCGCAGTAGTGGAAGTACGGCGGCACGTCTTCGAGCTTGCCTTCGCTGATGCGCCCCTTGATCAGCAGGGTCAGGCGGTCGAAGTTGGAGGCACGGATCTTGTGCAGCTCCTCGACCATTTCCGGCACCTGGTTGCCCTTGACCACCTTCTCTTCGAGGCGGTCGAACAGCCGGTAGCGCTGCGGGTCGCGCATGCGGAATTCGAAATAGGCGCGCGACAGGGCTTCCTTGTCGCGGTCAACGTCGGCGGAGTGCAGCAGTTCGTTCAAATCGCGCTCGTAGTCGAGCATCAGGCGCAGGTAGATCTCCGCCTTGGATTTGAAGTGCTTGTAGATCGTGCCTTTGCCGATACCGACAGCATCAGCGATCATCTCGACGGTGACGCTGTCTTCACCCTGGTCGAGAAACAGCTTGAGCGCGGTATCGAGAATTTCCTGCTCACGGCGACGAAACTCACGGACCTTACGAGGTTCTTTCTGCATATGATGGACTGGATCGGAATCGAAGCCGGTTATTATGCCTAACTTGCGCCAAAATGCACGGATCATCCAACCATGTCTATGTTTCTCGATGAGTTTGAACAGGCACCAGGACTGCGCTATCTGAACCATGCAGCAGTGGCTCCCTGGCCGAAACGCGCCAGCCAGGCGGTTTCGCGCTTCGCCGACGAAAACGTTTGGCTAGGCGCAAGGGACTATCCGCAGTGGCTGGCAACGGAGCAACGCCTGCGTGAGCGGCTGATGCGCCTGACGAATGCACCGTCGACCGATGACATCGCCCTGATCAAGAGCACCTCGGAAGCTCTTTCCTTCGTCGCCTTCGGGCTTGACTGGCAAACGGGCGACCAGATCGTCATCAGCGACGAGGAGTTCCCGTCCAATCGCATCGTCTGGGAAGCCCTGGCCGACCGGGGCGTCGATGTAATCCAGGTCAGCCTCAAGGGCGCCGACCCGGAAGCCGACCTGCTCGCCGCCTGTGGCCCGCGCGTGCGCCTGCTGGCGATCAGCGCCGTGCAGTTCGCCAGCGGTCTGCGCATGGACCTTGCACGGCTTGGCCAGGGCTGTCGCGAGCGCAATGTGCTGTTCTGCATCGACGCCATCCAGCAACTGGGCGCCCTGCCCTTCGACGTGCAGGCCTGCCAATGCGACTTCGCCATGGCCGACGGGCATAAATGGATGCTCGGCCCGGAAGGCCTCGGGGTGTTCTACTGCCGCGCCGAGGTGCGCCCACGGCTGAAGCTCAGCGAGTATGGCTGGCACATGCTCGAACGCATGGGCGACTACTCTCGCCCCGAATGGGAACCGGCCCACAGCGCCCGGCGCTTCGAATGCGGCAGCCCGAACATGCTCGGCGCCGCAGCACTGGAGGCCAGCCTGTCGCTGCTGGAGGAAGTGGGCATCGAACAGGTGGCCGCGGCCCTGCAGCAGCGGGTGACCTGGCTACGCGACGGCCTGGCGGCGATCGCCGGGGTACGCCTGCACAGCCCGCAGGATCCGGCACGACGCAGCGGTATTGTGTCGTTCAGCATCGACGGCATTGATAACTTCGTGGTCTATCAACACCTCAAGCAGGAGCAGGTGGTGTGCATTACGCGAGGTCCTGGCGTGCGTTTTTCGCCGCATTTCTACACACCAAAGCACGTAATCGACGAAACTCTGGCTATAGTGCGACAGATTGCAGAGCGATGAGTGCTCAGCAGCCGCAGCCGTATTCCAAATCTGTTTAAAAAACGAGCAATGCGCGCTGGCAGCCCGCCAATCCTGACCAATACTTCAGGTGTTGACGCGGCACATCCCCCCAGTGGCGCGCCGATAAAGGTGCTCAGGGACCGCGTACCTTTGTTTTACTCCTAATGGTCTTAACCCGGATTCACCCCCCAGAACCCGGGTTTTTTTTGCCTGCAATAATCTGCCGGCACCACCATCAATCCGTGGAGGAGCTGTGGGAGCTGGCGTAGCCTGCGATACCAACACCGCGCAACCCATGACACCGCATCGCAGCTATCGCCGGCGATGCCGGCTCCCACAGTAGCCAGCCAATCAAGGCAAATGCCCTGTCAGCTCACCCGCGCCAGCGGGAACAGGCGCTTGAAGTTGGCGGTGGTCTGCTGCGCCAGTTGCTCGTAGCTTTCCCCCCGCAGCATGGCGACGAACTCCGCCACTTCCCGCACGTACTGCGGCAGGTTCGGCTTGCCCCGGTAGGGAATCGGCGCCAGGTAAGGCGAGTCGGTCTCCACCAGCAAGCGGTCGGCCGGCACCTGGCGGGCCACGTCGCGCAACGCATCGGCATTGCGGAAAGTGACGATGCCGGACAAGGAGATGTAGTAACCCAGGTCCAGCGCCGCCTTGGCCATGTCCCAGTCTTCGGTGAAGCAGTGCAGCACACCGGCCTGGCCCAGGTCAGCCTCGCGCAGCAAGGCCAGGGTGTCGGCGCGGGCTGCACGGGTGTGGATGATCACCGGCTTGCCGGTGGTTTTCGCAGCCTGCAGGTGCAAGCGGAACGACGCCTGCTGCAACTTGGCCGCTTCCGGCTCGTAGTGGTAGTCCAGACCGGTTTCGCCGATGGCCACCACATGGGGGTGTTCAAGCTCCTTGAGCAGCCAGTCCAGGGCCGGCGCACCGTCACTGGTCAGGTCCAGCGGATGGACGCCCACCGAGCAGTCGACATCGCTGTAGCGCTCGCTCAGCGCCTTGACCGCTGCCGCATTGTCGGCGCTCACGCCGATGCACAGGAAGTGCCCTACCCCCCTCGCCCGCGCCGCCTGCAGGGCAGCATCAAGGGAGCCCTGGTGGGCCGAAAGATCAAGACGGTCTAGGTGGCAATGGGAATCTACAAGCATGGCATCACGGCAACTGTGGAAAATGAATGGATTCGGGCTAACCGGCTCAACGCTGGCCGGGCAACATGGCCCAGGACGCCAGCAGTGCTTCGAGCAGCAGCACGCGGTTGAGGTTGGCCTTGGACAGGACTTTCTGGCGCTGGGCGAGGATCCAGTCCTGGATCTCCAGCACCTTGCCCTGGCCGCTCTTCTGCGCCAGGTACTGCACGACCTTGCGCATATCGCTCAAGCCTAATCCTTCCTCATCCTCGGTCAACTGATAGCGCAGGATCAGGTTGGACCAGTCGCAGAACCAGTCGAACAGCTGCAATAGCGGAATGGCATTCCAGGCCTCGGCCAGCTGGCTGGGGGATTGCTGTTGCTTGAGCAGCTTCTTCACCCCGTCGACCACCTGTGCACGCTGTTCACGCACGCCCTGGGCGTTCAGGGTGATGGCGGCCAGCGGCGAGCCGGCGGCCAGGCTCAGCAGCTCGAGGCGCTCCTGCTCGTCGCATTCCGGCAGCGCGCTGGTCAACCAGGCCAGGCTCTGGGCAGCATCGGGCAAGGGGCAGGCCTGCTGCACGCAGCGGCTCTTGATGGTCGGCAGCAAGCGGCTGGGCTGGTGGCTGACCAGGAGCAGCACGGTGTCGCCGGACGGCTCTTCCAGGCTCTTGAGCAAGGCATTGGAGGCGTTGATGTTCATCGCCTCGACCGGCTCGATCAGCACCACCTTGCGCCCGCCCAGCTGGGCGGTCTGGACCACGAAGGACACCAGGTCGCGCACCTGGTCGACCTTGATCGGCTTGTCGGCCTCCTCCGGCTCCAGCACATAGTTGTCCGGATGACTGCCGGCGGCCAGCAACAGGCAAGACTTGCACTGGCCACAGGCCTGCAGGTTGGCCGGGCGCTGGCACAGCAGCAACGCCATCAGGCGCTCGGCCAGGGCCCGCTTGCCGATGCCCTGGGGCCCATGCAGCAGGTAGGCATGGGCATGCTGGGTGCGACCGGCCAGTTGCTGCCACAGCGCCTGTTGCCAGGGGTAGGCTTCAGCCACGGCAACGCTCCAGGATTCGCGGCAGCACGGCGTCGAGTGTGTGCTGTACCTGCGCCAGCGGCTGCGACGCATCGATCAGCGTGTAACGTTGCGGGGCCGCCTTGGCGCGTGCCAGATAGGCCTGGCGCACGGCCTCGAAGAACGCCTGGCCTTCCTGCTCGAAGCGATCCAGGCGACCACGGGCTGCGGCCCGGGACAAGCCGATCTCTACCGGCAGGTCGAAGACCAGGGTCAGGTCCGGGCGCAGCTCGCCCTGGACAAACTGCTCCAGGGTGGCGATGCGCTCGAGCGACAAGCCGCGACCACCGCCCTGATAGGCATAGGTGGCATCGGTAAAGCGGTCGCACAGCACCACTGCGCCTCGCGCCAGCGCCGGACGAATCACTTGCGCCAGGTGCTGGGCACGCGCGGCGAACACCAGCAGCAGCTCGGTGTCGGCGTCCATGGTTTCGTCACTGGGGGCCAGCAGCAGTTCACGAATTTTTTCGGCCAGCGGCGTACCGCCGGGCTCACGGGTCAGGACCACGTCCACGCCCTGGGCACGCAGATGCGCGGCCAGGTACTCGCGGTTGGTGCTCTTGCCCGCGCCTTCGGGACCTTCCAGGGTAATAAACAAGCCGCTCACAGGCAGTCCTTAGAATTGATCATTGCGAGGTGGTTTCGCTGTCCGGTGCAGACGCTTCCGTCTGCGCCCCCGGCTGTGCTTCAGGCTGTGCGTCAGGCTGCACCTGAGACGGCTCCGGCTGCTCGGCAGGCGACTCCTGCGGCGTTTCGGCTGCAGGCTGGCCCTCAGGCGCAGGGCTTGAGCGGTAATCGGCGCGACGCTTGAGCTGATACTCGCGAACCGCCGAGTTATGGGCATCCAGGTCATCGGAGAAGACGTGGCTGCCATCGCCCCGGGCGACGAAATACAAGCTGCTGCCCGGCGTCGGATTCAGCGCCGCGTGAATCGCCTCGCGACCGACCATGGCGATCGGCGTCGGCGGCAGGCCGGCGTTGGTGTAGGTGTTGTAGGGCGTCGGCTCGCGCAAGTCGGCGCGGCTGATCTTGCCATTGTAGCGCTCACCCATGCCGTAGATCACGGTCGGATCGGTCTGCAGCAGCATGCCGATGCGCATGCGCCGCACGAACACGCCGGCAATCTCGCCGCGCTCCTGGGGCACGCCGGTTTCCTTCTCGATCAACGAAGCCATGATCAGCGCCTGGTACGGATCGCGATACGGCAAGTCGGTCGGACGCGCCGCCCACTCCTTGGCCAGCACCTCCTCGAGACGGGCATAGGCCTGCTGGAGGAACTCCACATCGGTCATGCCACGCACGAAGCGGTAGGTGTCGGGGAAAAAGCGCCCCTCGGGAAAGACCCCGGGATGACCGAGCTTGTCCATCACTTCGGTATCGCTGAGACCATCGAGGGTCTGCTTGATCTTTTCATGCTTGGCCAGCGCCGCACGCACCTGGCGGAAGTTCCAGCCCTCGACCAGGGTCAGGCTGTATTGCACCACGTCGCCACGGCGCCACACCTCGAACAGGTCGTGCACGGTCATGCCCGGGCTCAGGCGGTATTCGCCGGTGTGCAGCGGCACGCCGGCCATGTTGAAGCGCCAGTACAAACGCAGCCAGAACGCATCGTCGAGCAGGCCTTCGCGCTCCATGCGGTAGAACATGCGGTTGGGGTTGGTGCCGGTGGGCACGTCGAGCAATTGCTCCTGGCTGACGTGCAGGGGTTGGTCCAGCGCCGAGTTCACCTTCCAGGCGGAAAACCCCAGCATCAGGCCTGCCAGAATCAATCCGGTCTCCAGCAGCACCAAGAATTTACGTCTCACAAATCAGGTATCCAGTAGCGTACGGGCAATGGCCTGCAGTTTAAGGGTGAGCGGCCCCGGCGGCCAGTTCAGCGATGCAAAAGCGCGCACCGGCCAGATGCCGTAGACACTGTTGCAGACGAAGACTTCATCGGCCAGCTCCAGGTCCTTGAGGGACAGGTCGGTAATGCGCACGGCAATACCGGCAGCAGCGGCCTGTTCGATCAGCGCCGCGCGCATCACACCGGCCACGCCGCAGCGGCTCAGGTCGGCGGTCAGCAGCTCGCCTGCGCGCACCAGAAACAGGTTGCTGTACACCCCCTCGATGACCCGACCCGACGTGTCGCGCATCAGCCCTTCGGCATGCTCGGCATCCTGCCACTCGGCCCGCGCCAGTACTTGTTCGAGTCGATTGAGGTGTTTGAGTCCGGCCAGCAGCGGTTGTTCCGCAAGGCGTGTGGAACAGGCAAACAGGCGCACACCCTGTTCGGCATTGGCGGTGGGGTAAGCAGGCAAGGGACTGCCCTGAAGGATGCGCCGGGGCGCGCCCCCCGCAGCCGGCGCATAGCCGCGCTGGCTGTCACCGCGAACCAGGATCAGCTTGAGCACGCCATCACCCAGGGCACTGGCGTAACGGCACAGCTCATCGCGAATCAACCCGTGATCGGCGCTGATCGCCAGGCGCTGGCAACCCAGCGCCAGGCGATCGAGGTGAAACGCGAGCAACGAGGGTCGACCGGCCCGCACGGCGATGGTCTCGAACAGACCATCGCCATAGGCCAGCGCGCGGCTTTGCAGATTGACTGCATCGGCCGGCAGGCCATCGACCCAGGCGTGCATCAGCCGGCGAACCGGCGGAACACCAGCGAGCCGTTGGTACCGCCAAAACCGAAGGAGTTGGACAGCACGACGTCGATCGGCATGTTGCGCGCCTGGTGTGGCACGAAGTCCAGATCGCAGCCCTGGTCCGGCTCATCGAGGTTGATGGTCGGCGGTGCTACCTGGCTGTTGATCGACAGCACGCTGAAGATCGCCTCCACCGCACCGGCAGCGCCAAGCAGGTGACCGGTCATCGACTTGGTCGAGCTGACCGCCAGCTTGTAGGCGTGATCGCCGAACACCGACTTGATCGCCGAGGCTTCGGCCAGGTCACCGGCCGGAGTCGAAGTGCCATGGGCGTTGATGTAGTTCACCTGGTCGGCGTTCAGGCCGGCATCGCGCAGGGCATTGGTCATGCAACGCGCGGCACCGCTGCCGTCTTCCGGCGGCGAGGTCATGTGGTAGGCGTCGCCGCTCATGCCAAAGCCCACCAGCTCGGCATAGATGGTCGCGCCACGGGCCTTGGCGTGCTCGAGTTCTTCGAGCACCAGAGCGCCGGCACCGTCGGACAGGACGAAACCGTCACGGCCCTTGTCCCATGGACGGCTGGCACGGGTCGGGTCGTCGTTGCGGGTCGACAGCGCACGCGAGGCACCGAAGCCGCCCATGCCCAGGCCGCAGGCGGCCATTTCCGCACCGCCGGCGATCATCACGTCGGCTTCACCGTAGGCGATGTTGCGCGCAGCCATGCCGATACAGTGGGTACCGGTGGTGCAGGCAGTGGCGATGGCGTAGTTGGGTCCCTGTACACCCAGGTGGATCGACAGGAAACCGGAAATCATGTTGATGATCGAACCGGGTACGAAGAACGGCGAAATGCGCCGCGGGCCCTGGTCATGCAAGGTCCGGCTGGTTTCTTCGATGTTGGTCAGGCCACCGATGCCCGAGCCCATGGCCACGCCGATGCGCTCGCGGTTGGCGTCGGTCACTTCCAGGCCGGCATTACGCACTGCCTGAAAACCGGCTGCCAGGCCGTACTGGATGAACAGGTCGAGCTTGCGGGCTTCCTTGACCGACAGGTACTGCTCGACTTCGAAGCCCTTTACCGAGCCGCCGAAACGGGTGGAGTAGGCAGACAGGTCCGTATGCTCGATCAGACCTATGCCACTGCGGCCAGCCAGAATGCCCTGCCAACTGCTCGGCACATCCGTACCCAGTGGCGACAGCATACCCATACCGGTGACCACGACGCGTCTACGCGACACAGCACTCTCCTTATTCAACATTGAC
The DNA here is from genome assembly GCF_030272875.2 of Pseudomonas sp. BJa5. Classification (NCBI taxonomy): domain Bacteria; kingdom Pseudomonadati; phylum Pseudomonadota; class Gammaproteobacteria; order Pseudomonadales; family Pseudomonadaceae; genus Pseudomonas; species Pseudomonas sp. BJa5. The sequence goes on along the minus strand of NZ_JALRNG020000006.1, from coordinate 78,042 downwards.
TACATGTCTTGTAAAGAAAAAACCGCACGCCGGCGAAGGCAGTGCGGTTTTTCCATGACAAGAAGCGACGACTACAACGTCTTAGGCCTGGTGGGCGTTGACGTAGTCGATAGCAGCTTGAACAGTAGTGATCTTCTCGGCTTCTTCGTCAGGGATTTCGGTCTCGAATTCCTCTTCCAGAGCCATCACCAGCTCAACGGTGTCAAGGGAATCGGCACCCAGATCTTCGACGAAGGAAGCAGTGTTCACGACTTCTTCTTCTTTAACGCCCAGTTGCTCGGCGACGATTTTCTTGACGCGTTCTTCGATGGTGCTCATACCTTGTTTTCACTCCTAATGGACATATGTCAGGCAGCTGGCCGGTGTGTAAGTGTATAGAAAGACGTCTGCTTTTCAAGCGCAACACGCCTTACCAGACCACACCTGCCAACCGACTAGAATCTGGATGCAGCTTTATAACGGATTTTAGACAGCTCGTATGACATTTTTTTGAAGCAATCCGTCACATTCGATTTACATGTACATGCCGCCGTTGACCGGAATGGTCGCGCCGGTCACATAACCTGCGCCTTCGGAAGCCAGGAACGCCACCACATTGGCGATCTCCTGGGCCTGGCCCAGGCGACCCAGTGGAATCTGGGTCTGCAGCGCTTCACGCTGCGCTTCCGGCAGTTCGCGGGTCATGTCGGTGTCGATGAAGCCCGGGGTCACCGAGTTGACGGTGATGGCGCGGGAACCGACTTCACGGGCCAGGGCGCGGCTGAAACCTTCCAGGCCGGCCTTGGCGGCGGCGTAGTTGACCTGGCCGACGTTACCCATGGCACCGACCACCGAGCCGATGCTGATGATACGACCCCAACGGGCCTTGGTCATGCCGCGCAGCACGCCCTTGGACAGACGGTAGAGGCTGTTGAGGTTGGTGTCGATGACGTCGAACCACTCGTCGTCCTTCATGCGTAGCATGAGGTTGTCGCGGGTGATGCCGGCGTTGTTGACCAGGATGGTCGGCGCGCCGAACTGCTCCCCGATAGCGGCCAGGACGGCGGAGACCGACTCGTCGCTGGTCACGTTCAGTTCCATGCCGGTACCGGTGATACCGTGTTCCTTGAGGGTAGCGGCGATACGCTCGGCACCCGAGGCGGAGGTCGCGGTACCGATCACGGTCGCGCCCAGACGGCCCAGTTCCAGGGCGATGGCCTGGCCGATACCACGGCTGGCGCCGGTAACCAGTGCAACTTTACCTTGCAGGCTCATGCAAGCTTCTCCTAAATCAGGCCAGCGCCGCGCGGGTGGCGGCGACAGCATCCGGGGTGTTGAGGTTGTAGGTGGTGACGCCGTCGGCGCAACGCTTGTTCAGGCCGGCCAGGACCTTGCCCGGGCCGCACTCGACCAGGTTGACCGGGCCGTTGGCGGCCAGGGTCTGCACGCACTCGACCCAGCGCACTGGCTGGTAGAGCTGTGCCAGCAAATCTTGCTTGAGCGCGGTCAGGTCTGCAGCGACCGCCGCGGTGACGTTCTGCACTACCGGAATTTCCGGGGCCTTCCAGTCGATGGCGTTGACCGCCTCGGCGAAGCGCTCGGCAGCCGGGCGCATCAGTTCGCAGTGCGACGGCACACTTACCGGCAGTGGCAGTGCACGCTTGGCGCCCTTGGCCTTGCAGGCTTCCATGGCGCGCTCGACAGCGGCCTTGGCACCGGCGATGACCACCTGGCCCGGCGAGTTGAAGTTGACCGCGCTGACCACTTCGCCCTGGGCCGCTTCGGCGCAGATGGCGACGACGTCGGCGTCGTCCAGGCCGAGAATGGCGGCCATGGCGCCCTGCCCGGCCGGCACGGCTTCCTGCATCAGTTGACCGCGGCGCTCGACCAGCTTGACCGCATCGGCCAGGCTCAGGCTGCCGGCGGCGACCAGCGCGCTGTACTCACCCAGGCTGTGGCCGGAGACGAATGCAGGGCGCGCACCACCCTCGGCCAGCCACAGGCGCCACAGGGCGATGGAGGCGGTCAGGATCGCGGGCTGGGTTTTATCGGTCTGATTGAGTTGCTCCTCCGGGCCTTCCTGGACCAGTTTCCACAGGTCGTAACCCAGAGCCTCGGAAGCTTCCTTGAAGGTCTCGATGATCAGCGGCTTTTCTGCGCCGAGCTCGGCGAGCATGCCGAGGGACTGCGAACCTTGACCGGGAAAGACGAATGCGAGGGATGCAGACATTGAACAAGCCCCTAATGATCTTGTCGTCGGAAAATGAAGCGCCCGGCACCGGGCCGAGCACAAGAAACTGAAGACTTGGATGATAGCGAGCACCAAGCGGTCACATTTAACCACTTCCTGGCGGATTATGCCTAAAGCAACAGGTCTTCCAGGCGCCCGTGCAGACGCTCGGGCAGGTTCTCCTGGATCTCGATCAGGGCGCGCTGGATGGCGCTCTGGAACCCTTGCACGCCGGCAGAGCCATGACTTTTGATGACAATGCCCTGCAGGCCGAGAAAGCTTGCGCCGTTATGTCGCGCCGGCGCCAGGTCAGCACGCAGGCGCTTGAGCAGCGGCATGGCCATGGCACCCGCCAGGCGCGCGCCCACGCCACCCTTGAACAGGGCCTCGATGCGCGCAGCGATCATGGTCGCCAGGCCTTCGCTGGACTTGAGCAGGATGTTGCCGACGAAACCGTCGCACACCACCACATCGGCCTCGCCGCGGTACAGGCCATCGCCTTCGACAAAGCCGATGTAGTTCAGGCCACGGGCGTTCTGCAGCAGGTTGGCCGCAAGCTTGACCTGCTGGTTGCCCTTGATGTCTTCGGTGCCGACATTGAGCAGCGCCACGCGCGGCCGGGAGATACCCAGGGCCTGGGCCGCCACCGAGCCCATCACGGCGAACTGGAAGAGGTTTTCCGCGCTGCAATCGACATTGGCGCCCAGGTCGAGCAACTGGCAGTAGCCGGTCTGGGTCGGAATAGCCGCGACCATGGCCGGACGGTCGATGCCGGGCAGGGTCTTGAGCACGTAACGGGACAGCGCCATCAGCGCACCGGTGTTGCCGGCACTGACGCAGGCCTGCACCTTGCCATCACGCAATAACTCAAGGGCCACGCGCATGGACGAATCGGGCTTGCCGCGCAACGCCTGGGACGGCCGCTCGTCCATGCCGATCACTTCGCTGGCCGCAACAATCTGCAGGCGCGCGCGATCCGCTGCCGACTGGCCAGCGATCAGATCTTCAAGGAGGGAGGGTTGACCGACAAGGGTCAGGTGTAGCGAGGGGGTAGCCGACAGGCAAGCAATACTCGCCTGAACAATGCTGCGGGGACCGAAGTCCCCGCCCATTGCGTCAATCGCAATGATCTGAGCGGACAAGGATTACTCGTCAGCGCCCTTGTCGATCACTTTACGACCACGGTATACGCCTTCTGGCGATACGTGGTGACGCAGGTGCACTTCACCAGTGGTTTTCTCTACGGACAGAGCGTTTTCCGAGAGGGCGTCGTGGGAACGGCGCATGTCACGGGCAGAGCGGGATTTTTTGTTCTGCTGAACAGCCATAATTGATTAACTCCTAAACGTTTGGGTCACGCTTTAACTGCGCCAATACACTGAACGGGTTGGACCGTGTTACCTCGTCCTTGCTCGGTTCGGGCTCATCGGCGCCCGCCGGCTGCTGGCATTCTTCCGGATGATGAGCAGGCACGATGGGCAGGGCGAGCAGAAGCTCTTCCTCGACCAAGGCCTGCAGATCCAAAGGATCTTCGCCCAGTTCCAGCACGTCATAACCTTTCGGTAACGACTGGGTATTCGCACCCTCCTTCACCACGGCGTAGGTACACTCGCTGTGGATCGGCAGGGTGACCAGCTCAAGACAACGCTGGCAAACCATCTTGACCTCGACGTCGAGTTCGGTGTGGATCACCACAGCCTTCTGCTCGTCTCGCTCAAAATCGAATTTAGCCTGCACCGTACCGACATTGTCGGAAAGCGGGTCGCAGAGTCTCTCCAAATCGGCGAGCTGCAGCGTTCCTTCAATAGAAACACCACGATCGGCCAATTTGCGCGGGTCAACGTGAGGTGGAATCGGGTCATTCAACATAGGCGCAGCATTCTAGGGATGACCCCCGCCCCTGTCAAAGGAAATTCGGCCCCGTTCAGCATGTTAGAATCGTTTCACTTGCCCAGGAGTTTATCATGCTGCCTTTGTTACTGGCTTCCAGCTCACCTTATCGCCGTGAATTGCTCGAGCGCCTGCGCCTGCCGTTCAGCTGGGCGAGCCCCGACATAGACGAACAGCGCTTCGACGAAGAGCCCGCCGTGGACCTGGTCAAGCGCCTGGCCCGGGAAAAGGCCCACGCCCTGGCCGACAGCCACCCCGATCACCTGATCATCGGCTCCGACCAGGTCGCCGTGCTCGGCGAACAGATCCTCGGCAAGCCGCACACCTTCGAGCGGGCCTGCGAGCAACTGCTGGCCGCCAGCGGCAACCACGTCACCTTCCTCACTGGCGTCGCCCTGCTCAACAGCCAGACCGGCCACTGCCAGGTCGACTGCGTGCCCTTCACGGTGAACATGCGCGAACTGGACCTGCCGCGCATCCAGCGCTACCTGCGCGCCGAGGAACCTTATGACTGCGCCGGCAGCTTCAAGGCCGAAGGCCTGGGCGTCAGCCTGTTCCAGAGCACTCACGGGGTCGACGCCACCAGCCTGGTCGGCCTGCCCCTGATCCGCCTGGTCGACATGCTGCTGGCCGAAGGCGTGAACCTGCCCTGATCCTGTGGGAGCGGGCTTGCCCCGCGATACGGCAGTGCGACCGATCGCGGGGCAAGCCCGCTCCCACAGGCACAAAAAAGCCGACCCCAGGGTCGGCTTTTTCTTGCAGCGAATCACTCAGCGCAGCGACGGCCCCTGGAAGCCCATCCACAGCGCCAGGCGCTCGGCAATGCTGGTGCCCAGGCGCTTGGAGAAGCGATCGAACGGCGACTCTTCGACCGTGAAGTCCACCAACTCCTTCTCTCCCACCACTTCGCGGGCCACGTAGCCGGCACTGCCCAGGCCATCCACCAACCCCAGGGCCAGCGCCTGCTCGCCCGACCAGATCAGGCCACTGAACAGCTCGGGATGGTCCTTGTCCTTCAGGCGCTCGCCACGCCCCTGCTTGACGCTGGCGATGAACTGCTTGTGGGTGGTTTCCAGCACGCCCTGCCAGAACGCCGTCTCTTCCGGCTTCTGCGGCTGGAACGGATCGAGGAAGGCCTTGTGCTCGCCTGCGGTATAGGTGCGCCGCTCGACGCCCAGCTTCTCCATGGTGCCGACAAAGCCGTAGCCCGCCGCCGTGACACCGATGGAGCCGACCAGGCTGGCCTTGTCGGCATAGATCTGGTCAGCGGCACTGGCGATGTAATAGGCGCCGGAGGCTCCCAGGTCGCTGATGACCGCGTACAGCTTGATGGCCGGGTACTCGGTACGCAGGCGACGAATCTCGTCATAGATGTAGCCCGACTGCACCGGGCTGCCGCCCGGGCTGTTGATCCGCAGGATCACCGCCTTGGTCTTGGAGTCCTTGAACGCGTCGCGCAGGCCGCTGACGATGTTGTCGGCACTGGCAGGCTCCTGGTCGGCGATCATCCCGCGCACCTCGACCAGCGCGGTGTGGCTGACGCTGCGCGAGGCTGCCTTGTCCATGTCCATCAAGGGCGAGAACAGGGCCAGGATGCCGAACAGGTACACAAAGGTCAGCAGTTTGAAGAAAACCCCCCAACGCCGCGCACGACGCTGCTCCTGCACACCCGCCAGCAGGGTTTTCTCCAGCAGCTTCCAGCTCTTCTGCTCTTCGTTGCTCTCGGCGTCGGGCGCCTTCCACTCGTCAGCCATGCTCACCTACCCTGGAATTACCGCGGCAGGCGTCCGGCTCAGCCAGGCCTGCAAATGTGAAAAATGCTCGATACAGACCTGCGGCCCAAACGCGCTCAAGGCCTGCGGCGACATGGCCCCATAGCTGACCGCCACCGAATGCATGCCGGCATTGCTGGCCATCAACAGGTCGAACGATGAGTCACCGACCATCAATGCCCGCGCAGGCTCGACCTGGCAATGCGCAAGGATCTCCTCGAGCATCTGCGGATGGGGCTTGCCCCGACTTTCGTCGGCAGCCCGGGTGATATCGAAGTAATCTTCCCAGCCATTGGCCCGCAGCACCCGGTCCAGGCCGCGACGCGCCTTGCCGGTGGCTACAGCCAGACGATAACCCTGGGCACGGAAGACTTCCAGCGACTCGACCACCCCCTCGAACAGCGGCGACGGCTGGTCGTCGAGGGCCATGTAGACATCGGCGTAGTGCTGGCGAAAGCTCGCCACCTGCCCGGCATCCAGGTGCGGATACAGCACGCTGATGGCCTCGGGCAGCGCCAGGCCGATGATGCCCTTGACCGCCTCGTCGTCACAGGTGGCCTCGCCGGCGCGCCCGGCCGCCAGGTGCATGGCCTCGACAATGCGCCCGATCGAGTCCGCCAGGGTGCCGTCCCAGTCGAAGATCAGCAGGTCGTAATCACGCTGCACTCAGGCGCTCCACGGTCTTGGCCCACATCTCGTCGACCGGCGCTTCGAGCTTGAGCTCACCGCCATCGGGCAGCGGCACGGTCAGGGCGTAGGCATGCAGGAACAGGCGCTTGCCGCCCAGTTCGCGAATCTCGCGGGTGAAATCTTCATCGCCGTACTTGCTGTCGCCCGCGATGCAGTGACCGGCATGCAGGGCATGCACGCGAATCTGGTGGGTACGCCCGGTGATCGGACGCGCCTCGACCAGGGTGGCGAACTCGCCGAAACGGCGCAGTACGCGGAACAGGGTCAGCGCCTCCTTGCCTTCATCGTTGACCTCGACCATGCGCTCGCCCGAGCGCAGGTTGCTCTTGAGCAACGGCGCGTTGATCTGCTTCTTCGCGGTCGCCCAGTGGCCACGCACCAGCGCCATGTAGCGCTTGTCGACACCGTCGCCGCGCAAGGCGGTGTGCAGGTGGCGCAACATGCTGCGTTTCTTGGCGATCATCAACAGGCCCGAGGTATCGCGATCGAGGCGATGAACCAGCTCCAGCTCCTTGGCATCCGGACGCAACTGACGAAAGGCTTCGATCACGCCGAAATTCAGACCGCTACCGCCATGCACAGCAATGCCGGCCGGTTTATTGAGCACGATCAAAGCCTTGTCTTCGTAGACGATGGCGGCCTCAAGACGCTGAAGCAAACCCTGGGCCACAGGCACGGGCTCGTCGCGCTCAGGCAGACGAACGGGCGGAACGCGCACTACGTCGCCCGCCTGCAGCTTGTACTCAGGCTTGATCCGTCCCTTGTTCACACGCACTTCGCCTTTGCGCAAAATGCGGTAAATCAAGGTCTTGGGCACACCTTTGAGCGCAGTGATGAGGAAATTATCGATTCGTTGGCCGGCAAGTTCCGGCGCGACCTCAATCAGCTGGACGCCGGAGGTCGGAGGGGCATTAGTCGTCATTTGCCAATCATAACAATTTTTGATGGATTTGAAGCACTTAATGATTGCTGCTATAGTCGCGAACGCCGCCAAAAGCGGCTGGCCAGCGGACCCACGGCTTCTAGCCGGCCCTGACCGACGCAATTCTCGAGGACGCGAGGCCGTCCGACGGGGCTTTTGCCAGTTTACAGAAATGCCTGGAATCGCCACCAGCGCCGTGCAGAGAAGACCGATAAAAAACAACAAGAGCGGTGTTTTGCCCTCCCCCACGTTTTTTTCGATGCCACTCTGCCAGTGCCGTCAATTTCACGCACTCATGGCGAAGGCTTCGGAAACACCTGCCTTGAACATAAAAGGCGCGGGCTCCCCTTTTGGAGCCGGCGAAAATGCAACCCGTTGCGGATTCAGCGCGCGGCAGCACCCGAATTATCAGGGATACGTGTAGGGTGGAGATGCACAACCGTCGGACCGTGTAGTACTGCGTCCGGTCCACCGGCCAATCTGGCCAGGTGAGCGGACCCGGTCTTGATCAAGATGCCCCTGGGGCGTCCACGGCCGAAGGCTGATTCCTCCTCCTGACTGAGTGCATTTGACACCACAGCAAGCAGGACGCGTCGTCGCGACTTCGGCAGCACTGGGTTACCAGCCTGGCTCGAATGTCGCTGGACACGGGGGTGGCCCGCCACCCCTTGCGCACCTGACACCGACCGTGAGAAGTCGTGTGTGCCGAACGCCGTTTCCGGCAGCCCGGAAACCGACGGTATTACATGAAAAGAATGCTGATTAACGCGACTCAACCCGAAGAGTTGCGTGTAGCGCTGGTAGACGGCCAACGTCTCTACGACCTGGACATCGAGTCCGGTGCGCGCGAGCAGAAGAAGGCCAACATCTACAAGGGCCGGATCACCCGGATCGAACCCAGCCTCGAAGCCGCCTTCGTCGACTTCGGTTCCGAACGTCACGGCTTCCTGCCGCTGAAAGAAATCTCCCGCGAATACTTCAAGAAGTCCCCGGAAGGCCGGGTGAACATCAAGGAAGTACTCAGCGAAGGCCAGGAAGTCATCGTCCAGGTCGAGAAAGAGGAACGTGGCAACAAGGGCGCGGCCCTGACCACCTTCATCAGCCTCGCCGGTCGTTACCTGGTGCTGATGCCGAACAACCCACGTGCCGGTGGCATCTCCCGCCGCATCGAAGGCGAAGAGCGCAATGAACTGCGCGAAGCCCTGAACGGCCTGGTCGCCCCTGCCGACATGGGCCTGATCGTGCGCACTGCCGGCCTTGGCCGCAGCAGCGAAGAAATGCAATGGGACCTGGACTACCTGCTGCAACTCTGGACCGCCATCAAGGAAGCCTCCCAGGACCGCGCCGCACCTTTCCTGATCTACCAGGAAAGCAACGTCATCATCCGCGCCATCCGCGACTACCTGCGCCAGGACATCGGCGAAGTGCTGATCGACAGCATCGACGCCCAGGAAGAAGCCCTGACCTTCATCCGCCAGGTGATGCCGCAGTACGCCAGCAAGATCAAGCTGTACGAAGACAGCGTCCCGCTGTTCAACCGCTTCCAGATCGAAAGCCAGATCGAAACCGCCTTCCAGCGCGTGGTCGACCTGCCGTCCGGCGGCTCGATCGTGATCGACCCGACCGAAGCCCTGGTGTCCATCGACATCAACTCGGCGCGCGCCACCAAAGGCAGCGACATCGAGGAAACCGCCCTGCAGACCAACCTGGAAGCGGCTGAGGAAATCGCCCGCCAGCTGCGCCTGCGTGACATCGGCGGCCTGATCGTCATCGACTTCATCGACATGACCCCGGCCAAGAACCAGCGCGCCGTCGAGGAAAAGGTCCGTGAGTGCCTGGAAGCTGACCGTGCCCGCGTACAGGTCGGTCGCATCTCGCGCTTCGGCCTGCTGGAAATGTCCCGTCAACGCCTGCGTCCTTCCCTGGGCGAAAGCAGCGGCATCGTTTGCCCACGCTGCAGTGGCACCGGCATCATCCGTGACGTCGAGTCGCTGTCGCTGGCCATCCTGCGCCTGATCGAAGAAGAAGCCCTGAAGGACCGCACCGCCGAAGTCCGCGCCCAGGTGCCGATCCCGGTTGCCGCCTTCCTGCTCAACGAAAAACGCAATTCGATCACCAAGATCGAACTGCGTACCCGTGCGCGTATCGTCATCCTGCCGAACGACCACCTGGAAACCCCGCACTTCGAAGTCCAGCGCCTGCGTGACGACAGCCCGGAAGCCCTGAGCGGCCAGTCCAGCTACGAGATCGCCGCCGCCGAGGCCGAAGAAGCCCAGCCAGCAGCCGCCACCCGCACCCTGGTTCGCCAGGAAGCCGCGGTCAAGACTGCACCGGCCCGCGCCAACGCCCCGGTTCCGGCCACCCCGGAACAACCACCGGTTGCCGCCCCGGTTCATGCCGCGCCAGAGCCAAGCCTGTTCAAGGGCCTGGTGAAGTCGCTGGTCAGCCTGTTCGCCGGCAAGGAAGAGCCTGCCGCAGCGCCGGTTGTCGCCGAGAAGCCGGCCGCCGAGCGTCCGCAGCGCAACGAAGAGCGTCGCACCGGTCGCCAGCAGAGCCGCAACCGCAACGGCCGCCGCGAAGAAGATCGCAAGCCGCGCGAAGAGCGTGCGCCGCGTGAAGAACGCGCACCACGCGAAGAGCGTCAGCCACGCGAAGAGCGCGCCCCACGTGAAGAACGTGCACCGCGTGAAGAGCGTCAGCCTCGCGCCCCACGCGAAGATCGCCGCCAGCGCGAAGAGCGTCCGGTCCGCGAACTGCGCGAGCCGCTGGACGCCGCTACCCCGGCTGTTCGTGAAGAGCGTCCTGAGCGCGCCCCGCGTGAAGAGCGCCAGCCTCGTGAAGAGCGTGCACCGCGTGAAGAACGCGCACCACGCGAAGAGCGTCAACCGCGTGAAGAGCGTCAGCCACGCGAAGAACGCGCACCACGTGAAGAGCGTGCACCGCGTGAAGAGCGTCAACCTCGCCCACCACGTGAAGAGCGTCAGCCTCGCGCCGCCGAACAGGCTGCCGAAGCGGCCGAAGAGCAACTGCCGAACGAAGAACTGCTGCAGGACGAGACCCTGGAAGGCGCCGAAGGCGAACGCCCACGTCGCCGCTCCCGTGGCCAGCGTCGTCGCAGCAACCGTCGTGAGCGTCAGCGTGACGCCAACGGCAACCTGGTCGAAGGCGCCGAGGAAGGTAGCGAAGAACAGCCACAGCCAAGCGAGCTGGGTGCTGAACTGGCTGCCGGCCTGGCCGTGACCGCTGCCGTCGCCACCAGCAACATCAGCGCCGAAGCCGAAGCCGAGGCCAACCAGCAGGCCGAACGCGCCACCGCTGCCGTCGAAGAAGCGGCACCGGCTGTCGAGGTTGCCGCTGCCGAGCCTGAAGCTGTCGAAGCACCTCAGCCAGTCGTGGCCGAAGTGGCCGAAGTCAGCGAAGTGGCTGAAGCGGTTGAAGTCAGCGCCGCTCCGGTTGTCGAGCAGCCGTTCCAGGCCCCGGTTGAAGCTGCCGAAGTCAGCATCGCCCCGGTGGTCGAAGAAGTGGTTGTCGCCTCGGTTGAAGTGGCCGAGCCAGTGGTTGCTGCCGAGCCGGAAGTCCAGGCACCTGCGCAGGCCGAGCTGCAAGCGGTTGCCGAAGTTGCTGCAGAGCCAGCGCCAGTAGCGGTAGAAGCCCCGGCTCCGGTCGTTGAAGCAGCTGTCGAAGCACCAGCTCCGGCCAGCGCCTTGACCAGCACTGGCCGCGCGCCTAACGACCCACGCGAAGTGCGTCGTCGCAAGCGCGAAGCCGAAGCCGCAGCCGCTGCTGCAGCTGCCGCCGCTGAAGCCAGTGCCGATGCCGCCACTGAAACCCTGGAAACCGCAGAAGAGCACAAACCGCTCGTCTGATCTTCCAGGCTGAAAAAAAGCCCTGCCAGGTAACTGGCGGGGCTTTTTTATGGTTCTTCACGGAATCCCGGAGGGGCTAGGCTCCTTGGGCTTGGGCTTGGGCTTGGGTGTCGAGGTGGCGAGCTTATCCATTCCATGCAGTGACGCTGCCGGCCCCTTCCGCCTTTACGGCGGGTCCCTTTTGTCTTGGCAAAAGGAACCAAAACCGCTCGCTCCTACATACGGCCCTACGCTGCGCTCCGGGTTCCCTCGCTACGGTGTCTTCCAGGGGCTGCGCGGCCTACGACTTGCTTCGCCAAGTCTACGGCTCGCGTTCTTCGGCTACGCCGAAGGGTGCTGCGCACCCGCCCCCTCCAGACACCTACGCTCGGCCTCCTGAAGTCGCGAAGTTACGGGTGGCGCCTGTGCTGGCGTATCTTCGAAAGCAGATTGTGGCGCAGCCTGGCTGACGCCATCGCGGGGCAAGCCCGCTCCTACGGTTGCTCTTGATCTTCATGCGCGTCAGTTCAGGCGCTGCAGAATGCGACTTCAGGAGGCCGAGTGGAGGTGCCTGTAGGGGCCGTGCGCAGCACCTTCGGCGTAGCCGAAGAACGCGAGCCGTAGACTTGGCGAAGCAAGTCGTAGGCCGCGTGGCCCCGGAGGGCGCCGGAGCGAGGGGACCCGGAGCGCAGCGTAGGGCCGGATGCAGGAGCAGGCGGTTTTGCCTACTTTTTCCAAGAAAAAAGTAGGCCGCCGTAAGGGCGGAAGGGGCCGGCAGCGTCGCCACATGGAATGGATAAGCTCGCAAGCCCAAGCCCAATCCCAATCCCAATCCCAAGGACCATAGCCCTCAGGATTCCGTGAAGAACCTTTTTTATTGGACCCTGAAACCACCCTGTAGGAGCGGGCTTGTCCCGCGATGCGATCTGACTGGCGCGATCGCGGGACAAGCCCGCTCCTACAAAGGCGCATCAGTACAGGTTCGGCTCCATTTCCAGCTCGACCCCGAAGCGCTCGAGAATGTCAGCCTGGATCTTCTGCGCCAACTGATGCAACTGCTTGCCGCTGGCCTGGCCATAGTTGACCAGCACCAGCGCCTGCAGGCGATGCACCCCGGCATCTCCCTCGCGATAACCCTTCCAACCTGCCTGCTCGATCAGCCAGCCTGCCGCCAGTTTCACCTGGCCGTCAGCCTGTGGATAAGCCACCAGGCCCGGATGCTGCTGGCGAATCCGCTCCGCCAGTGCAGCCGGCACTACCGGGTTCTTGAAGAAGCTCCCGGCATTGCCCAGCTCGGCCGGATCCGGCAGCTTTTCACGACGAATGCTGCAGATGGCATTGCTGACATCCTGCGCAGTCGGCGCAGTGATGCCCTGCTCGCTCAGGCGCTGGCGCACCGGGCCATAGTCCAGGTGCGCCTGCAGAACACGACTCAAGGCAAAGCGGACACGCAGGATCAACCAGCGTCCCAGATGACGCTTGAACAGGCTGTCGCGGTAGCCGAACTGGCACTGCTCCAGGTCGAACTCGCACAGCTCGCCGGTCTGGCGATCCAGCGCCGTGAGGCTGACAAACACATCCTTGATCTCGACCCCGTAGGCACCGATGTTCTGCATCGGCGCAGCGCCGACCGTGCCCGGGATCAAGCTGAGGTTTTCCAGGCCCGCCAGGCCCTGGGCCAGACTCCACTGGACGAAGGGATGCCAGGGCTCGCCGGCCTCGGCTTCGACAATCACCCGCTCGCCGTCGTCGGCAAGGATGCGTAGCCCGCTGCTCGCCATACGCAGCACCAGGGCCTGCACATCCGTCGTCAGCAGCAGATTGCTGCCGCCACCGATCACCAGCACCGGAACCTGCTGGCGCGCCGCCTCTGCCAGGGCATCACGGACGTCCGCATCGTTATGCGCCTGGGTGAAGTAGCGCGCCTTCACATCGATGCCGAAGGTGTTGTAAGGCTTGAGCGATACCTGTTCCTGCCACTGCCCGCTCATAGACGTCCCTTGAGTTCGATGACCAACCGCTGGCAGGCCGCTTCGATCAGGTCCAGCACCTGCTCGAAGCCTTGTTCGCCGCCGTAGTAAGGATCTGGCACCTCATCCAGCACGCCGTCGAAGCGGCGCAGGAACAAGTCCAGCTCGGCCTTCGCCCCTGCCGGCCGCATGGCCTGCAGATGGCCAAGGTTGCTCTTGTCCATGGCCAGGATCAGGTCGTAGTCGTTGAAATGCGAAGCACGCACCTGCTGGGCGCGTTGCTGCGACAGGTCGTAACCGCGCAGCTGGGCCGCGCGGCGGGTGCGGCTGTCGGGCTGCTTGCCGACATGCCAGTCACCGGTGCCGGCCGAGGCCACTTCGATCAGTGCATCCAGGCCTTCGGCCTGCAACTGGTGGCGCAGCACGCCTTCGGCCGTGGGCGAACGACAGATGTTGCCCAGGCAGACAAACAGAACCCGCATCAGGCCTCCAGCAAGCGCCGTACGCGCTCCAGGTCTTCAGGCGTGTCCACGCCCACCGGCGGCGCCTCGAAGGCATCGGCGACATGGATACGCACGCCGTGCCAGAGGGCACGCAGCTGCTCCAGCGATTCGGTCTGCTCCAGCCAGCATGGGCCCCAGCCGACGAAGTCGTGGAGAAAGCCGGCACGGTAGGCATACATGCCGATGTGGCGACGGTACGGCACGCCCGCAGGCAACGCGTCGCGGTTTTTTGCAAAGGCATCACGCGCGTAGGGCAACGGCGCGCGGCTGAAGGTCAGCGCCAGGCCATTGCAGTCGCTGACCACCTTGACCGCATTGGGATTGAACACGGCGCCGACATCGCTGATCGGTTCGGCCAGGGTGGCGATACCGGCTTCAGGGTGTGCCGCGAGGTTAGCCGCCACCTGATCGATGATCACCGGCGGGATCAACGGCTCGTCGCCTTGCACGTTGACCACGATGGCGTCGGCGGCCAGGCCCAGCTTGGTGGCTACTTCTGCCAGGCGATCGGTGCCCGACTCGTGGTCTTCACGGGTCATCAGCACTTCGGCACCAAAGGCCTCGCACACCTGGTAGATACCGGCGTCGTCGGTGGCGATCACCACACGGCTCGCGCCGCTCTTGCGTGCCTGTTCCCAGACATGCTGGATCATCGGCTTGCCGGCAATCGGCAGCAACGGTTTGCCCGGCAGGCGAGTGGATCGCAGCCGTGCGGGAATGACCACTGTGTAATTCAGGCTCATTTATCCAGGCGCTCGTCATCGCTCAGGGTACGGGCCTCGCTTTCCAGCATCACCGGGATGCCGTCGCGGATCGGGTAAGCCAGGCCTGCGCCCTTGCTGATCAGCTCGGTCTTGTCGGCGCTGAGCTTGAGCGGGCCCTTGGTGATCGGGCAAGCCAGGATATCGAGCAGTTTGGTGTCCATGGGTATTCCTTGAGGCCGGTGGCCGGAAAAAGAAAGCAATCAGGGCTGTGGCGATGCCTGCAACAAACGCTCTAGCTGGCCGTCGAACCAGGCCAGGAAGGCCGGGGACGGCACGGCGTCGACCGCCAGGTACCACCAGTCGTCAGCGGCGAAGGCACGGCATTTGACCGCGTCCTTCTCGGTCATGATCAGCGGCAGCGAAGGCGAGAAGCTCAGGGCCTCGGCGTTGTACTGCGCGTGATCGGCAAAGGCATGCGGTACTGGCCGCCAGTTTAGCCCTTGCAGGGTATTGAAGAAACGTTGCGGGTTACCGATGCCGGCCACTGCGTGCACGGCCTGGCCAGGCGCAAAATGTTCAAGCCCCACCCGTTCGCCACTGCGCAGGTTGACCAGCGCGCTGGGCCTGAGGGTAAAGGCGAAGCCATCGTCGCGGTCGGCAACAGCGCCATTGTAGAGCAGCGCATCCACTTCCTGCAGACGCTCCACCGGCTCGCGCAGGGGGCCGGCGGGCAGGCAGCGGCGATTGCCCAGGCCGCGGGCAGCGTCGATCAGCACCAGCTCCAGGTCCCGGGCCAGGCGATAATGCTGCATGCCGTCGTCGCAGAGGATCAGGTCCAGCACCTCGCTGGCCAGCAGTGCCTGCACGGCGCGGGAACGGTCCGGATCGATCATCAGCGGCACGCCGGTGCGCTGCACGATCAGCAACGGCTCATCACCCGCTTCGCTGGCGTCCTGCCCGGCCGTCACCCGCCAGGGCAGTTGCGGTGGCTTGGCGCCGTAGCCGCGACTGACCACGCCAACCCGCAGGCCTTGCTGGCGGCAATGCTCGATCAGACAGAGGATCATCGGGGTCTTGCCGGTGCCACCGATGGTGATGTTGCCCACCACGATCACTGGCACCGCTGCCCGGTAGCTGGCGCTCTCCCCGCTCAGGAAGCGGGCGCGCTTGCGCAACACCACCCGGCGGTAGAGCGCCTCCAGCGGACGCAGCAGCGCCAGTGCCGGATGGCCATCGTACCAGGCGGCAAGCAGGCGATCGGCAAGGGCCATCAGGGTGTCCCCTGAGCCGCCTCGACCGTGGTCATGCGCAACTGGCTGAAACCGAGCTTACCGGCCGCATCCATGGCAGTGACCACCGCCTGGTGCGGGGTCTTGCCGTCGGCGCTGATCGACAACGGCAGTTTGGTATCACCGGCAGATTCTTTCTGCAGGGCTTCGGTCAGGGTCGCCAGGTCGCTCCTGGGCAACAGGTTGTTGTTCACCGAATAGATGCCGTCGGCGCTGATGGTGATATCCAGGCGCTTGGGTTCGTCGTCCGGTGCCGGCGCGCCGCTGACCGACTCGGGCAGCTCGACGCGCAACTGGGTTTCGCGGGTGAAGGTGGTGGTCACCACGAAGAACAGCAGCAGGATGAACACCACATCGATCAACGAGGCCAGGTTGATGTCCACGGTCTCCCGTGGCTTGCGCCGGAATTTCACGCCTTGCCCTCGGCCAGGTCGACTTCACGGTCGCCCTGCACCACTTCGACCAGCTTGATCGCCTCCTGCTCCATGCCGACCACCAGCTCGTCGATGCGTCGCTGCAGGAAACGGTGGAAGAACACCGACGGAATACCGACCATCAGACCGGCAGCCGTAGTGATCAGGGCCTTGGAAATACCACCAGCCAGCACCGAGGCATTGGCTGCCATGCCGGTACCCATGAAGGCGCTGAAAATGTCGATCATGCCGAGCACCGTACCCAGCAGGCCCAGCAACGGCGCCATGGCGGCGATGGTGCCCAGGGCGTTGATGTAGCGCTCCAGTTCGTGGATCACCCGGGCGGCGGCTTCCTCGATGCACTCCTTCATGATCTCGCGACCATGACGGGAGTTGGCAAGGCCGGCGGCAAGGATCTCGCCCAGCGGCGAATCGGCGCGCAGGGCCTTGAGCTTGTCACTGGTCAATTGCTTGTCCTTGATCCACATCCACACCTGGCCCAGCAGGTGCGGTGGAGTGACCCGGCTGGCGCGCAGGGTCCAGAGGCGCTCGGCGACGATAGCCATGGCGGCGATGGAACTCAGAATGATCGGCAGCATCATCCAACCACCGGACTTGACCAATTCCCACACAGTAAGCATCCCCTTGAAAAAGTCCGTAACTCTACCATAGGACCCCTGCACGCTCATCTGCCGAAGGTCGTCAACCGGGCTGGCGCCAGAAGCGCCGCTGCTCGCGCAGCCCCGACGGCCTGCCGAAAGCCCCCAGTTGCAGGCGTAGCGCACCATGTACAGCGCTGTCGAAGGCTTCGACGCCATTGGTCCGGTAGCGTTCCATGACCTCGGCATGGGGGTGGCCGAAGGCGTTGTAGCGGCCACGGGAAATCAGCACACCGCGCGGCGTCGTGGCATCCAGCAGGGCTTGGCTGGATGAACTGCGACTGCCGTGGTGCGGCGCCTGCAGCCAGTCGATCCGGGTGGCCTGCCAGTCCCGGGTCCAGGCCCGCTCGCCGGCAGCGTCCAAATCGCCGGTCAGCAACAGGCGCTCGCCGCCCGCCTCGACCAGCAGCACGCAGGACTCCTGGTTGCTGTCACCCGCGCCCCGCCACTGCCAGAGCGAGAAACTCACACCGTCCCATTGCCACTGCCGTCCGCTTGCACAGGGCTGGGCCTGCAAGACGGCTGGCAGCCTGGCCGCCTCACCGCCGACCACGCTGCGCACCGGCAATCCGCGCTGTACCGCCGGCGCACCGCCAGCATGATCGGCGTCGGCATGGCTGAGCAGCATCAGATCGACCGCGCTCACGCCCAGCTTGTGCAAGGTCGTCAGCACGATCCGCTCGCCCAGGTCCTGGTCGGCCAAGGCAGGGCCTGCGTCATACAGCAGCGTGTGGTGACGGGTACGCAGGACCAACGCCAGGCCCTGGCCGACGTCCAGTTGCCAGACCTCGACCTGCCCGTGCGGCACCCGCTCCCTCGGCGCAAATACCGCCAGCAGCAGCAAGGGCCAGCCCAGCACCCGCATCGGCAGGCCGCGGGGCAACAGCAGCAACAGCACCCCCAGGGTCAACAGGCCCCAGACCAGCCATGGCACCGGCTCCGGCACCCAGGCCGGGCGCCAATGGGCCATTGCCGCCAGTAGGCGAAACAATCCATCGAGCAACCCGCCCGCCAGCCACAGCATGGCTTCGCCCAGTACCGGCAGGGGCAATAACAGGGTACCCAGCAGCGCCAGCGGCAATACCGCCAGGCTGACCCAGGGCACGGCGATCAAGTTGGCCACCGGCGCACTGAGGCTGACCGGCAGGCCCAGCGCCAGCAGCGCTGGCAGCAGGCCGACAGCGATCATCCATTGCGCCCTGCCCCAGGCCAGCCAGGGGTTCCAGGCGCCTAAACGACCGCTGAAGGTAAAGATCAGCACCGCGACGGCGACGAAGGACAACCAGAACCCCGGCTGCAGGCTGGCCAGCGGCTCCCACAGCAATACCGCATCGAGCGCCAGCAACAGCGGCACACCCACGCCCAGATGGCGATAGCGCAGGCGCCAGAGCAACACCACCGCCAACATCAGGCAGGCGCGCTGTACCGGCACCTGAAAGCCGGCCAGCCCGCCATAGCCAAGCGCCGCACCGAAGGCTGCGGCACAGGCCCAGGGCAACCAGGGCACGGCCCGCGGCCACAGGCCCAGCCGCGCCAACCCGGCGACCAGTCCATAGACCAGCCCCGCCAGCAACCCGACATGCTGACCGGAGATCACCAGCAGATGCACCGTGCCCGTGGCCTGCAGCGTCTGCCAGTCCTCCCGGGCAAGGCCGGCGCCATGCCCCAGCACCAGGGCCACCAGCGCCGCCTCGCGGCCCTGGGCCTGCACCGCCAACAACCGCTGACGCAGGTCGTTGCGCCAGGCCGGCCCGGCAGCTTCCAGGCGCTCGCCGGCCTTCACGCTGCCCGTGGCGCCGATGCGCCGGGCCAGCAGGGCCGCCTCGCGATCCGGACCATGAGGGTTGAGCAAACCCTGGGGGCGCTTGAGCGTGACTGCCAGGCGCCAGCGCTCGCCACTGGCTACCGTCGGCCCGCCAAACCAGCTCAGTTGCAGGCGTTGCGGCAACTGCGCCCGCCGCGACCAGGGATCGTCAAGTTCGAAGCGTACTGCTCGAGCGCCCTGCTCCGGCAGGCCGCTGACCCGGCCCTCCAGCCACAGGGTGCGGCCATCGAGGGCGGAATCCAGGCGATCATCCAGTGCCTGCTGCGCCGACAGGCAGGCCCAGCTCAGGCCCAACAGGAACAGCCCCAGCGGACGAGCCCGCCAGGGCAAACAACAAAGACCGACCAGGGCGATGACCACCAGCATCCCGACCGATGGCAACACCGGCAGAGCGCCCAGGCACAACAGCCCCAGTGCAAGCGCCAACATCCCTGTGCGCATGGCTTGAAGCTCCAGAAGCGATTCACCTTCTGAGGCTTAGATCACTGGCAGCGGGTGCTCGCTCAATAATTGTCACAAAGTCTGTAATGGGCGCTTTTAGAATCCGTGCATACTTGCCATCTTCCTACAGTCGAGAGCCTACATGCCGCGTCGTCTCTTCAAACGCTACATGCCCGACCCGACCAGCATCAGGGAACACAAATCCTTACGCTTTCTCGGCCGGCTGTTGCACGACCCGAACCTCTGGCACCTGAATCGGCACTCGGTGGCGCGAGCAATGGCTGTCGGTCTTTTCGCGGCGTTCATCCCGATACCGATGCAGATGCTGCTGGCCGCAAGCCTGGCGATCCTGGTGCGCGGCAACATGCCGATTGCCGTCAGCCTGGTGTGGCTGACCAACCCGTTCACCATGCCGCCGGTGTTCTACTGCACCTACCAGATGGGCGCATGGCTGATGCAGATTCCGCCCAGGACCTTGCCCGAGGAACTGACCTTCGAGTGGATCACCGACCAGCTGTCGACCCTGTGGCAGCCGTTCCTGCTGGGCTCGGTGGTGTGCGGCCTGCTGCTCGGCGCCCTGGCCTACTGCCTGACCATGCTCTATTGGCGCTGGTGGGTAGGCCGGCAGTGGCGCCGGCGCAAGCAAAAGGTGTCAGGTGCGCATTCCTCGGCCGCTGACCAGTAACCGGGCGCAGCCGACATACAGCACGGCAGTGGCTACCAGCATGAAGGCGATGGCCACGCCGATGCGGATATCCGACACGCCGAGAATGCCGTAGCGGAACGAGTTGACCATGTGCAGCACCGGGTTGGCCAGCGACACGGTCTGCCAGAACGGCGGCAGCAGGTTGATCGAATAGAACACCCCACCCAGGTAGGTCAGCGGCGTCAGGACGAAGGTCGGAATGATCGAGATATCGTCGAAGTTGCGCGCAAACACCGCATTGATGAAACCGAGCAACGAGAAGATGGTCGCCGTGAGCAACACCACCAGCACGGTCACGCCCAGGTGGTGCACTTGCAGGTCGGTGAAGAACAGCGACAGCAAGGTGACGATCACCCCCACCGCCAGGCCGCGCAGCACGCCACCCAGGGTGTAGCCGATGAGGATGGTATGCGGCGATACCGGCGAGACCATCAGCTCTTCGATCGAGCGCTGGAACTTGCTGCCGAAGAAACTCGACACCACGTTGCCGTAGGAGTTGGTGATCACCGACATCATGATCAGCCCCGGCACGATGTACTCCATGTAGGTGAAGCCACCCATGTCGCCGATCTGCCGGCCGATCAGGTTACCGAAGATGACGAAGTACAGGACCATGGTGATCGCCGGGGGCAGCAGGGTTTGCGGCCAGATCCGGGTAAAACGACGTACTTCACGGTAGACAATGGTATTGAGGGCGACCAGGTTGGCGCTCAGCTCCGAACTCATACCGCCACCTTCGCCAGGTTTTTCTCGACCAGGGACACGAACAGCTCCTCCAGGCGGTTGGTCTTGTTGCGCAGGCTCTGTACCTCGATGTTCTGTACCGCCAGCTGGCTGAACAGCCCGGTGATGCCGGCTTCGTTGTCCACGCCCTTGTCCACCTGCACCTCCAGGGTATTGGGGGTGACCAGGCGGCACGGGTAGCCGATCAGCGTCGGCGCCTGGGCCAGCTCCTGCTTGAGGTCGAGCAGGAAGGTCTCGACATGCAGCTTGCCCAGCAACTCACGCATGCTGGTGTTCTCGACGATGGTGCCGTGATCGATGATGCCGATGTGACGGCACAGCTGCTCGGCTTCTTCCAGGTAGTGGGTGGTGAGGATGATGGTAATGCCCTGCTGGTTCAGCTCGGTGAGGAAGCTCCACATCGAACGGCGCAGCTCGATATCCACACCCGCGGTCGGCTCATCGAGGATCAGCAGGCGCGGCTCGTGGATCAGCGCCCGGGCGATCATCAGGCGCCGCTTCATGCCGCCGGACAGCGAACGCGACGGCACATCGTGCTTGTCCCACAGGCCCAGCTGGGTCAGGTACTTCTCGGCGCGCTCCTTGGCCACCTTGGCCGGAATGCCGTAGTAACCGGCCTGGGTCACGACGATGTCGAAGGTCTTCTCGAACTGGTTGAAGTTGAACTCCTGCGGCACCACGCCGATGCTGCGCTTGAGCGCGGCGGGCTTGCGGTCCAGGTCGTGGCCGAAGACGCTCACGCTGCCGCTGGTCTTGTTGACCAGGGTCGAGAGGATGCCGATGGTGGTCGACTTGCCAGCACCGTTTGGGCCGAGCAAAGCAAAGAAGTCACCTTCGGCGACATCCAGGTCAATGCCTTTGAGGGCCTGGAAACCGTTGCCGTAGGTTTTGGTTAGCTGCCTTATGGACAGAGCAGAACTCATAGCGGGTCATGTACCAGTATCGAAGGTTCGGAACGCGGTCGGGCAGGCCGACCGCAACGTATATGAGCATGGTGCTTGTCCAGGTCATACAAGTACAGTCATGAGTATCGATAGTAACTATCAGATTGACCGTTGTGATCAGGTCAAGGCGGTCATCACCGCCGCCTGGAAGGCCGGCCGCTCCTGCAGGCGCTCGTACCAGGCGCGCAGGTGACGCATTTCGGGACGCTCGATGGGCATCTCGAACCAGGCGTAGGCGAAGCAGCCCAGGGGGATGTCGCCCATTCCCAGTTGCTCGCCCGACAGGTAGGGACGTTCGGCCAGGGCCTGGTCGGCAATCGACAGCAACTGCGCGCAGGTCTTGTGCGCGGCATTGATCGCCACCCAGTCGCGCTGCTCGGCCGGCGTGCGCAGGATGCCCCAGAACAGCGGGCGGAACGGCGTGGCCAGGGACGAAGTGGCCCAATCCATCCACTTGTCGGCCTCGGCGCGCTGGCGCGGATCCTCGGCGTACCAGCCCGAATCCCGGCCATATTGCGCCGACAGGTAGCGCACGATGGCGTTGGACTCCCAGAGCACCAGGCCCTGGTCCTCGATCATCGGCACCAGGCCATTGGGATTGAGTGCACGGTATTCAGGCTCGTTGACCAGGCCGAAGGCACCACCGGCATCGATCGATTGGTATTCCAGCCCCAACTCTTCTGCGCACCACAGTGCCTTCCTGACATTGGTCGAATTCTTTCGGCCCCAGATCTTGAGCATGACGACGTCCTTATGGGTAGGCGGGGCGCCCAGTCTACTCCAGACATCGACCCTGGCAATCGCCGGGGTGAACGCCTGCAGTCATGGCCTGTCACTGTTCAGACAGGCCGACCTGCAGATGCGGACTAAGCTCTGAGGGATCGGCCGACGCCCTGGATTCACGGAGGAAGGATTATGTTGCTGTTGTGGATAGTGGTTCTGGTGATCGGTGCGGCCTACCTGGCCCACCGGCGTATCGCCGCCGTGCCGGCGCTGGCCATGCTCGCAGCGTACCTGGTGCTGATGGGCATCTTCAGCCATGCGCCCGGCTGGCTGCTGGCAATTTTCTGGCTGGTGCTGGCCGCCAAGGCCGCGCTGGTACTGCTGCCCGAACTGCGCCGCAAGGTATTCAGCGGGCCGTTGTTCGGCTGGTTCCGGCGCACCCTGCCGCCGATGTCGCAAACCGAACGCGAGGCCATCGATGCCGGCACCGTGTGGTGGGATGGCGAACTGTTCAGCGGCCGGCCGAACTGGAACACCTTGCTCGGCTACCCCAAGGCGCAGCTGAGCGAAGAGGAACAGGCCTTTATCGACGGCCCCACCGAAGCGCTCTGCGCCATGGTCAGCGACTGGCAGATCGGCCAGGACCTTGACCTGCCGGCAGCCGCCTGGGAGCACATCAAGGCCAATGGCTTCTTCGCCCTGATCATCCCCAGGGAGTACGGCGGCAAGGGTTTCTCGGCCTATGCCCACTCACAGGTGGCCATGAAGCTGGCCACCCGCAGCGGCGACCTGGCCTCCACCGTCATGGTGCCCAACTCCCTGGGCCCTGCGGAACTGCTGCTGCACTACGGCACCGACGAGCAACGCAATCACTACCTGCCGCGCCTGGCCCGCGGCGACGACATCCCCTGCTTCGCCCTCACCGGCCCCCTGGCCGGCTCCGATGCCGGGGCCATGCCCGACACCGGGATCGTTTGCAAGGGCCAGTGGCAAGGTGAAGAAGTCATCGGCCTGCGCCTGAACTGGGAAAAGCGCTACATCACCCTCGGCCCGGTGGCGACCTTGCTGGGCCTGGCGTTCAAGGCCTACGACCCAGACCACCTGCTGGGCGAAGAGGAAGAACTGGGCATCAGCCTGGCCCTGGTCCCCACCGACACCCCCGGCGTCGAGATCGGCCAGCGTCACCTGCCCCTGGGAGCGGCCTTCATGAACGGCCCCAACAGCGGCAAGGACGTGTTCATTCCGCTGGATTTCCTCATCGGCGGCCAGGCCATGCTGGGCAAGGGCTGGATGATGCTGATGAACTGCCTGTCGGTAGGCCGCTCGATTTCCCTGCCGGCAGCCGGCACCGGTGCCGCCAAGTACGCCAGCCTGGTCACCGGCCAGTACGCGCGGATCCGCGAGCAGTTCAACGTGCCGCTGGCCGCCTTCGAAGGCATCCAGGAATCACTGGCGCGCATCGGCGGCAACGCCTTCCTGATGGACAGCGCCCGCCTGCTGACGGCCAAGGCGGTGGACCTGGGCGAAAAGCCCTCGGTGTTGTCGGCCATCCTCAAGTACCATCTGACCGAACGCGGCCGCGAATGCATCCAGCACGCCATGGACGTGCACGGCGGCAAGGGCATCATCATGGGCCCGAACAACTACCTGGGGCGCGCCTGGCAAGGCGCACCGATCTCCATCACCGTCGAGGGCGCCAACATCCTCTCGCGCAACCTGATGATCTTCGGCCAGGGTGCGATCCGCTGCCATCCTTTCGTGCTCAAGGAAATGGCCCTGGCGGCTCGCGAGGACCACGACCAGGCACTCAGGGAGTTCGACTCGTTGCTGATGCGCCACATCGGCTTTGCCGTTGGCAACGCGGCCAGCACCCTGGTACTGGGATTGGGCCTGGGGCATTTCGAGAAAGTACCGGGTGATGCCCTGAGCCAGGGCTACTTCCGCGCCCTCAATCGCCAGGCGGCGGCCTTCGCCCTGCTGGCCGACCTGTGCATGATGCTGCTGGGTGGTGAACTCAAGCGTCGCGAACGCCTGTCGGCGCGCCTGGGCGATGTGCTGAGCCACCTCTACCTGAGCTCTGCGGCGCTCAAGCGCTACCACGACCTGGGTTCTGCCGAGCACCTGCAACCGCTGCTGCGCTGGGCCATGGAAGAAAGCCTGGGCCAGGCCGAGAAAGCCCTGGACCGGCTGCTCGACAACTTCCCCAATCGCTTCCTTGGCTGCGCCCTGCGCCTGGTGGTGTTTCCGTTTGGCCGCCGGCATACCGGGCCGGGCGACGAACTGGACGCCGAGGTGGCGGCACTGATCGGCCGGGCCAAGGGCGACCCGGCGCTGGAGGCGCTGCTAGTCGGCTGCTACCGGCCGCAGGATGCCGACGACCCGGTCGGCGCCCTGCAGCACGCCAGCACCTTGCTCGATGAAGCCGCGCCGCTGTACGAAAAACTGCATCAGGCGCACAAGAACGGCCAGTTCAACAGCGCTCCCGGGCAATCCCGGATCGAGGCCGCGCTGGAGGCCGGCGTGCTGCAAGCCGGCGAAGCACAAACCCTGCAGGCCACCGAAGCCGCCCGCCGCGCCGTCATCGATGTCGATGCCTTCAACCAGGAGGATCTGCTGCCCACGCCCGGTAAAATTCGTTAACGGTCGGGACACAGGGCGCCGGGAGCCGTATACTCCCGCGCCCGTTTTTTTGCTCAAGAGGATCGCCCCATGGCCAACCCACATCTGGAGTATCACCTCCTTCTGCTCGATCACCTGCGCAGTATCCTGGTCGCCCTGGGTGAAGCCGAGCAGGTCCCGGAAGAGAGCCATGCCTTGTTCATGGAGCGATTCGATGAACTGCGCGCGCAATTGCCCGTCGATCCCCTGGAGAGCCAATACCTGGGCCAGGACCTGATGTGCCAGGTGATCCAGCGCTACCCACAGATCGCCCACCTGGTGCCACGCGACCTGCTGTGGTTCTTCGGCGGCGACTGCCTGCACTACATGCCCGACGAAGAGCTGCAGGTCTACCAGACCCTGGAAGAGCGCCGCTACGAGGCCGAGCAGAACGATGAGCCGTTTGACTGGAACCAGGAAAAGCAGCTGTTGAGCCTGTCGGACGACGACAGCAAGCATTGACCTGCGAAGGCGCGCAGGGCACACGTCTGCCCTGTCGCCTGACAGGCGCGAAAAAATCGAGACGAAAAAAAACGCCGTTCAATCGAACGGCGTTTCTTTATTTGGAGCGGGAAACGAGACTCGAACTCGCGACCCCGACCTTGGCAAGGTCGTGCTCTACCAACTGAGCTATTCCCGCAAATCTTGAAGCAACCGGATTAACCGGCAGGAAAGAAAGTGTAAACACCCTCTTTCCAACGCATGCAGTACCTTGGGTACTGCGACGCCAAATCTGGAGCGGGAAACGAGACTCGAACTCGCGACCCCGACCTTGGCAAGGTCGTGCTCTACCAACTGAGCTATTCCCGCAAAAATGGCGTCCCCTAGGGGACTCGAACCCCTGTTACCGCCGTGAAAGGGCGGTGTCCTAGGCCACTAGACGAAGGGGACGACGCCCGAAACATGTAAAACATGCTTCAGTTATCCGGATCAAACCTTAAGGCAAGACCCTGGATTCTTTAACAAGCCCTGCCGTTAAGCAAAGCCTTTGTAAACTGGAGCGGGAAACGAGACTCGAACTCGCGACCCCGACCTTGGCAAGGTCGTGCTCTACCAACTGAGCTATTCCCGCATTGGCGTCCCCTAGGGGACTCGAACCCCTGTTACCGCCGTGAAAGGGCGGTGTCCTAGGCCACTAGACGAAGGGGACACACTACAACATTCACTCCCTGCCGCGTTTCGCTGTGTGCTTTACGCTGCAAGTGGCGCGCATTCTAGGGATGCTTTGAGAGGTCGTCAACCCCTCTGTATAAATTTATTTAAATCAATGACTTCCCGGTGCTTTGCAATGCTGTACGCGGTTATGCGCGCCTGGGCTTTGGCGTTTATTTTCTGACACCCGGCCCTGGCTCAAACCCGCGTGCCTGCGGCAGGCTACCAGCAAAACGCTATCAGGGAGCCCCCGAGAACCGCCAAACAACCCTATCCGCCCAAATGCTTAGCCACTACACTCGAACGGTAAATCATCCTGTATGAGGCGTTATCGGTGACACCACTAATGATCACCCTGCTTATCGTGGCGGGGATCGCACTATTGATCGTGATCGGCTACCTCAACAATGTGGTCGAGAACAACAAGCTCGAGCGCGCCCGACTCAAGATCGAGCTGGCCGACCGTTTGCGCCGCTGTGGTGAGATCACCGAAACCTTCCCCGGCCAGTTGATGACCCCGGCCCTCAAGCTGCTGCTGACCCGCCTCGAACTGAACCTCAACCAGCGCCAGTTGGCCCTGGACAAGAACAGCCGCGAGATCCGTGCACGCATCGCCGAACTCGAAGGCCTGATCGCCCAGGGTGAGTCGCTGCCGGTCAACAACCCGCCCTCCCCGATCCAGACCGAGGCCCGGGCCAAGGATGTGCGTTTTCTGCTCGAAGGCATGCACAACCAGATCACCCGCGCCGCCCAGGAAGGCTTCCTGCCGACCACCGAGGCCAAGCA
Source organism: Pseudomonas sp. BJa5 (assembly GCF_030272875.2). Lineage (NCBI taxonomy): Bacteria > Pseudomonadati > Pseudomonadota > Gammaproteobacteria > Pseudomonadales > Pseudomonadaceae > Pseudomonas > Pseudomonas sp. BJa5. The sequence continues at coordinate 51,197 of NZ_JALRNG020000006.1, read as the reverse complement.
CTGGATCAAGGAGATTCGCCACATCCTGGTACTGCTGCATATCGAGTTCTTCAACAACCAGGGGCAACAGGCGCTGCAACAGAGCCAGCCCGGCCATGCCCGCCTGGCGTTCGAACGCGGCGTCCAGTACCTGCGCAAGCAGCAGGACCCTGCGCTCTACCGTGAACAGCTCGAATACATGGAAAAACTGCTGGCCCGGGCCAATGCCCAGGTATTGAGCCAGCTGGAGCCGGCCGAGGATGAGGTCAACGAGCTGACCGAAGGCCTGAAGACCGACACCAGCGAAGACTGGAAGAAGAAAGTCATCTACGACTGATAACCCCCATCGCAGGCTTCGCCAGCCCCCACAAAGACAGTTGCTCCTACAACCTGGTGGGAGCTGGCGAAGCCTGCGATCGACCGCATAGCGGTCGTCAGCAATCGGTCAGGCGCAGGAAAATCTGTGCCAGACGCTCAAGCCCCGCCTGATCCGCCTCACTGAAACGCGCCAGTTTCGGACTGTCCAGGTCCAGCACGCCAATCAAGCGCCCGTCCTTGACCAACGGAATCACCAGCTCGCTGTTCGACGCACTGTCGCAGGCGATATGCCCGGGAAAGGCATGCACGTCTTCGACCCGCTGGGTCTGGCGACTGGCTGCAGCGGCACCGCACACGCCGCGACCGAATGGAATGCGCACGCAAGCCACCTGGCCCTGGAAAGGCCCCAGCACCAGCTCTTCATTGCGATTGAGGTAGAACCCCGCCCAGTTCAGGTCCTCGACCTGGCTGTACAGAAAGGCCGAGAACTGCGCGGCATTGGCAATGAAGTCGCGTTCGTCGGCGAACAGGGCTTCCAGCTGCGCCGCGAGCAGGCCGTAGCCTTCCAGGCCCGCGCCGGCAGCATTGAGGTCGATCATCGTTTTTGCTCCAACAGTTGCAGTCCTACCCAGTACCGGGCGAACTGATAGGCACAACGGCCATTACGGTTGCCGCGGCCGGTTGCCCAGCGCACAGCGGCTTTTTCCAGGGTTTCGTCGCGCTGCCAGACCAGCCCCGGCCCCTTGGCCAGTTCACTGATCCAGTGCTCGACAACATCGAGAAAGTGTTCCTGGGTGAACGGGTAGAACGACAGCCACAGGCCGAAGCGGTCGGACAGGGCAATCTTGTCTTCCACCGCCTCGTTGGGGTGCAGCTCGCCGTCGACCATCTTCCAGTTTTCGTTGTCGCTCTGTTTTTCCGGCACCAGGTGCCGACGGTTCGAGGTGGCGTACAACAATACATTGTCCGGTGCCTGCTCGAGGGAGCCGTCGAGCACGCTCTTGAGCACCCGGTAATCGCCCTCCCCGGCTTCGAACGACAGGTCGTCACAAAACAGCACGAAACGCTGGGGCAGCTTGCTCAGTTGCTCAACCACCCGTGGCAGGTCGGCCAGGTGATCGCGCTCGATCTCGATCAGGCGCAGGCCCGCCTGGGCGTGTTCGGCCAGCAAGGCGCGGACCAGCGACGACTTGCCAGTGCCGCGCGAGCCCCACAGCAGCGCGTGGTTGGCCGGCATGCCGTCGAGGAACTGGCGAGTGTTGCGCCCCAACTGATCACGCTGCAAGTCGACCCCGATCAGGTCGGACAGACGCATGTCCAGGCTGACCTCAAGCGGCAGCAGATAACCGCTGCGGCCATCACGCTGCCAGCGCGCAGCCAGGCAGTGGTTCCAGTCGATCTCCGGGCGCAGTGCCGGCAACAGGGGTTCAAGACGGGCGAGCACGGTTTCGGCACGCTCCAGGAATGCATTCAAACGAGAGTCCACAAGGCTTCCTCAGACGGTTTCAAGGACAACGGCACTGCTGAATGTGTGACAGGGCGTGCCAGCAGCCGGGACTGATCGGCTATGCTTCGCAGCGCACGGAACGTGAAACTGGCTCGGGACTCATGGATATCAAGTTCACCAATCGCCTGTCCTACAAGCAAGCCCGGCTGACGGTCCTGGTCGGCTTCATCCTGGGTACATTGCTCAGTCTCATCCAGATCGGCATCGATTATGCCAGCGAAGACGCCTCCATCAACCGCGAGATGCAGGCCCTGCTGCAAATCAGCCACAACCCGGCCTCGCGGATCGCCTACAACATCGATGCCGAGCTGGCCCAGGAACTCACCGCCGGCCTGCTGCAATCGCCGGCGATCACCCGCGCCAGGCTGGTCGACAACACCGACACGGTACTGGCCGACGCCCAGCGTCCCCGCCAGGAAAGCAGCTATCGCTTCATCAGCGACTTTCTCTTCGATGAAAGCCGCCAGTTCCAGGATTCACTGCTGCTCAGCCACATGCCGGACGACTACCTGGGCACCCTGTACCTGGAAGTCGATACCTTTCCGTTTGGCAGCCGCTTCCTCAAGCGCGCCGAAGTCACCTTGCTCAATGGTTTCATACGCAGCCTGATCCTCACCGGCATCTTGCTGGTGCTGTTCTACATCATGCTGACCCAGCCGCTGGTCCGGGTGATCAGCGCCCTGGCCAGCAGCAACACGCGCCATCCGGCTCGCTCGAAGCTGTCCTACCCGCCTGGCCACGAGCACGATGAGATCGGTGTGCTGGTCAAGGTCGCCAACCAGCAGTTCGTCAGCATGGCCACCGAGATCGAGCAACGGCGCAACGCCGAAAACCGCCTGACCGATTACCTCAACGAACTGGAAAACATCGTCTCGGCGCGCACCAATGAACTGAAGGCCAGCAACACCCGCCTGAGCCAGTCCAACGAGGAACTGGAACAAGCCCGGCGCCGCGCCCTGGACATGGCCCAGGCCCGGGCAGCATTCCTGGCCAACATGAGCCACGAGATCCGCACCCCGCTCAACGGCCTGCTGGGCATGATCGCGCTGTCGCTGGACAGCCCGCTCAACGCCGAACAACGCCAGCAGCTGTCGATCGCCCACGACTCGGGCAAAGTCCTGGTGGAGCTGCTCAACGATATCCTCGACCTGTCCAAGTTCGACGCCGGCCAGCTGGAGCTCGAACGCATCCCGTTCGACCTCGGCGCCCTGGTCGAGGACACGGCCAACCTGCTGTCGCAGAATGCCGCCCCCAGTGTCGAGCTGACCTGCCTGATCGACCCGAACTTTCCGTCCATGGTCCTGGGCGACCCTACCCGCGTGCGGCAGATTGTCAGCAACCTGCTGTCCAACGCGCTCAAGTTCACCCGTTTCGGCCGCGTCGATGTGCGCCTCAGCGCCACCCATGCCGGAGTGCGCCTGGAGGTCTGCGACACCGGCATCGGCATTCCCCGGGAAGCCCAGGTGCGGATTTTCCAGCCTTTCACCCAGGCCGGTGCCGGCATCACCCGGCAATATGGCGGCACCGGCCTGGGCCTGGCCTTGACCAACAACTTGTGCGAAGCCATGCAGGGCCGCCTGAGCATCAGTTCCGAAGCCGGATTCGGCAGCCAGTTCAGCGCCGAGCTGCCCCTGCCCAGCCACAGCCCGGCCATCCCTGTCGGCCGCCTGCGCGGCAGTGTCGCTGCCATCAGCAATGCCGGCAGCGGCCTGGCTGAACTGCTGCAGACATTGCTGCCGGCGTGGGGCGTGGACTATCGGCGTTATGACAGCCCCCAGGCCTTGGGTCAGGTTTCACCCGACCTGCTGATCACCGACGACCTGGACAGCCTGTTCGACCTGCGTCCCCATGTCCACGCGCCGATCCTGCTGGTCACCGCCTACGGCAACTTCCTCCCGGGCGAACAGGCCGCGAACCTTTCGCCATTGCAACAACAAGCCCGGCCACTGGCACGCAGCGCCCTGTACCAGGCCCTGCGCCGCACCCTGCAAGGTGCCGACAGCATCCACCCGTCCGCCCACGACGGCGCCCTGCACAGTGAACGCCGCGCCCGCATCCTGCTGGTGGAGGACAACCCGGTGAACCAGTTGGTGGCCAAGGGCATGCTGGCCAAGCTCGGCTGCGAGGTGAGCATCGCCGCCCACGGCGCCGATGCCCTGGAACATCTGGAGCGCGGCCATTTCGACCTGGTGCTGATGGACTGCAACATGCCGGTCATGGATGGCTACGAGGCCAGCCGGCAGATCCGCCAGAGTGGTCGCTGGCCGGAGCTGCCGATCGTTGCCCTGACCGCCAACGCCATGCCCGAGGAGCGTGAGCGCTGCCGGGCGGCGGGTATGAGCGACTACCTGGCCAAGCCCTTCCGTCGCGAAGAGCTGCTGGCCCTGATCGATCACTGGGTGCCGCTGACCGCTAGCTGAGCAGCTTCTCGATCGAATCGACCAGCGCCGCCGGCTTGGTGCTCGGCGAATAGCGGGTGACCTTGCCACTGGCCGGATCGAACAGGAACTTGGTGAAGTTCCATTTGATCCCCTGGGAGCCCAGCAGCCCCGGCGCACGTTTTTTCAACTCGACGAACAGCGGGTGGGCACCGGCGCCATTGACCTCGATCTTGCGAAACAGCGGAAAGCTGACGCCGAAATTGGTCTCGCAGAACTGGGCGATTTCCCGGGCATCCCCCGGCTCCTGCTTGCCGAACTGGTTGCAGGGAAACCCCAGCACCACCAGGCCCTGGCCCCGGTATCGCTGCCAGAGCTGTTCAAGCCCCTTGTACTGCGGAGTAAAACCACACTGGCTGGCCGTGTTGACCACCAGCAGCGCCTTGCCCTGGAAATCGCCCAGGACCTTCTGCTCACCGCCCAGGGTGACGCAGGGAATGTTCAGCAGCGAGTCGGCCATGACGTGTCACTCCTCTGTCAGCGTGGAACCAGGTCCAAGCAGACCGAGTTGATGCAGTAGCGTAGCCCGGTCGGCGGCGGACCGTCGGGAAATACATGGCCCAGGTGGGCGTCACAGTGCGCGCAGGTCACTTCGGTGCGGATCATGCCGTGGGAGGTGTCGCGAATCTCGATCATCGCGCTGTCCTCGATCGGCTCATAGAAGCTGGGCCAGCCGCAGCCGGAGTCGAACTTGGCCTTCGAGTCGAACAACGGCGCATTGCAGCAGATGCAGTGGTAGACGCCGTCGGTCCGGGTGGCGTTGTACTTGCCGCTGAACGGTCGTTCGGTGCCCTTGAGGCGACAGACCTGGTACTGCTCGGGGTCGAGCATTGCGCGCCATTCTTCCAGGGTTTTCTCGATCTTATCCATATGCAGGCCTCGGCAGACTAAAAACCCCGCACGGTGTCTTTTCCACAGCGCGGGCGGCACGTATATTATTGCGCCTCATCAGACATCAGTCTGGCACCCGCGTTACACGCATTTCAAACGATTTCACAGCGCAGTGCGCGGCGATCTTTTCTAATCGGGATCACATCATGCAGGTCAGCAAATCGAACAAGCTCGCCAATGTCTGCTACGACATTCGCGGCCCGGTGCTCAAGCACGCCAAGCGCCTGGAAGAGGAAGGCCACCGCATCCTCAAGCTGAACATCGGCAACCCGGCGCCCTTTGGTTTCGAAGCGCCGGATGAAATCCTCCAGGATGTGATCCGCAACCTGCCGACCGCCCAGGGCTACAGCGACTCCAAGGGCCTGTTCAGCGCGCGCAAGGCGGTGATGCAGTACTACCAGCAAAAGCAGGTCGAAGGTGTCGGCATCGAGGACATCTACCTGGGCAACGGCGTTTCCGAGCTGATCGTGATGTCGATGCAGGCGCTGCTCAACAACGGCGACGAAGTGCTGATCCCGGCCCCTGACTACCCGCTGTGGACCGCCGCCGTGAGCCTGGCCGGCGGCAACCCGGTGCACTACCTGTGCGACGAGCAGGCCGACTGGTTCCCTGACCTGGACGACATCAAGGCCAAGATCACCTCCAACACCAAGGCCCTGGTGATCATCAACCCGAACAACCCGACCGGTGCGGTGTACTCGCGCGAGCTGCTGCTGGGCATGCTGGAGCTGGCCCGCCAGCACAACCTGGTGGTGTTCTCCGACGAGATCTACGACAAGATCCTCTACGATGAAGCCGTGCACATCAGCACCGCCTCGCTGGCCCCGGACCTGCTCTGCCTGACCTTCAACGGCCTGTCCAAGTCCTACCGGGTGGCGGGCTTCCGCTCCGGCTGGCTGGCCATCTCCGGGCCCAAGCAGCACGCCCAGAGCTACATCGAAGGCATCGACATGCTGGCCAACATGCGCCTGTGCGCCAACGTGCCGAGCCAGCATGCGATCCAGACTGCCCTGGGCGGCTACCAGAGCATCAACGACCTGGTCCTGCCGCCAGGCCGCCTGCTGGAGCAGCGCAACCGCACCTGGGAACTGCTCAACGACATTCCTGGCGTCAGCTGCGTCAAGCCGATGGGCGCGCTCTACGCCTTCCCGCGGATCGACCCGAAAGTCTGCCCGATCCACAACGACGAGAAGTTCGTCCTCGACCTGCTGCTCTCGGAAAAACTGTTGATCGTCCAGGGCACGGCCTTCAACTGGCCGTGGCCGGATCACTTCCGCGTGGTCACCCTGCCGCGGGTCGATGACCTGGAACAGGCCATCGGCCGTATCGGAAACTTCCTGAAGACTTATCAGCAGTAACCTACAGGCATCCTGGAAAAGCCTGCGCCCCTTCAGCGCAGGCCTTTCAGATCAATCCCCCACCTCTTGTAAGCCTCGACGCTCTGGCGTGCGGGATGACGGATTTCGTCTGTAATACATAGAAGTACACAGTTTGAAATAGTCGCCCGGTTGAATCACTACGGCCCGCGCCTTATATACCCCGCATACGTGACATTTTTATCCGTCAGGAGACCGTAACAACCATGATGCGCATCTTACTGTTTGTAGCCACCAACCTTGCGGTCGTGCTGATTGCCAGCATTACCCTGAGCCTGTTCGGCTTCAATGGGTTCATGGCGGCAAACGGGGTTGACCTCAAGCTCGACCAGCTGCTGATTTTCTGCGCCGTGTTCGGCTTTGCCGGCTCGCTGATCTCGCTGTTCATCTCCAAGTGGATGGCGAAGATGAGCACCGGCACCCAGATCATCAGCCAGCCGCGCACCCGCCACGAGCAATGGCTGTTGCAGACCGTCGAGGAGCTGTCCCGCGAAGCCGGCATCAAGATGCCGGAAGTGGGCATCTTCCCGGCGTACGAGGCCAACGCCTTCGCCACCGGCTGGAACCGCAACGACGCCCTGGTCGCCGTCAGCCAGGGCCTGCTGGAGCGCTTCTCGCCCGATGAAGTACGTGCCGTGCTGGCCCACGAGATCGGCCACGTCGCCAACGGCGACATGGTCACCCTGGCGCTGGTGCAGGGCGTGGTGAACACCTTCGTGATGTTCTTCGCCCGCATCATCGGCAACTTCGTCGACAAGGTGATCTTCAAGAACGAAGAAGGCCAGGGCATCGCCTACTACATCGCGACCATCGTCGCCGAACTGGTCCTGGGCATCCTCGCCAGCATCATCGTCATGTGGTTCTCGCGCAAACGCGAATACCGCGCCGACGAAGCCGGTGCCCGCCTGGCCGGCACCAATGCGATGATCGGCGCCCTGCAGCGCCTGCGCTCGGAGCAAGGCGTGCCGGTGCACATGCCCGACACCCTGAACGCCTTCGGCATCAACGGCGGCCTCAAGCAAGGTCTGGCCGGCCTGCTGATGAGCCACCCGCCACTGGAAGATCGCATCGAGGCCCTGCGCCGTCGCGGCTGATCGACACAGCAATGAAAAAGGGCGACTTCGGTCGCCCTTTTTTCATCAGCGCTGCAGGCGATACACCCGCTCGTACAAACTCGTCACCCCCGCCTGAAGGAACTTCGGACTGTCTTCGATCACATCCCATGCCTCCAGCGCCTCTGGCTGCCAGGCTGCGAACAGTTGTCGCACTTCCTGATCGGGCACCGAGAAAGGCGGCCCGTCCAGCCGTTGCTGGTCATAGTCCAGGGTGATCATCAGGCCTCTGCAGCCCTGGGGCAGGCTGCCAGTCAGATGCGCGGCATAGCGCTCGCGCATGGCCGGCGGCAAGGCGATCACGGCGGCGCGATCGTACAGCCCGGCGCAGTCGCCGATCTCCTCACGGCCCAGGGCAAAGAAGTCGCCGCACAATAGCTCCAGATTGTCGTGGCGATAGACCTTGAAGGCACCCCGCTCACTGATCTGTGGCTGCAACCCTTGCTCGGCGAAAAACTGCTCGACGGCAAGCTGGGAAAGCTCCACGCCAAGCACCTGGTGCCCCTGCGCAGCCAGCCAGACCAGGTCCAGGCTCTTGCCGCACAAAGGCACCAGCACCTTGCTCGCCGCCGGCAGATTCAACAACGGCCAGTGTCGTTGCAGGTAGGCATTGACCTGCCCCTGATGAAATCCGATCTGGTTGTCCGCCCAGCGCTTGTGCCAGAACTCCGCCTGCATGGCATACCTCGAATATTTCGATCGATTAATGCTAAAACTTATATTGGATTTAGATTAATGACCTGATTGAAGATAGGCCCATCTTAACCTTCAGGACCCTTCTCATGCTGCCCAGCCTGTTTATTTCCCACGGCTCGCCCATGCTCGCCCTGGAGCCCGCAGCCAGTGGCCCTGCCCTCGCCCGCCTTGCCGCAGAATTGCCCAGACCGAAAGCCATTGTAGTGGTGTCGGCACACTGGGAGAGCCATGAGCTGCTGGTCAGCAGCGGCGCGACGCCAGCGACCTGGCATGACTTCGGCGGCTTCCCGGCGGCGCTGTATGCCGTGCAGTACCCGGCTCCGGGCGATCCGGCCCTGGCCCAACGCCTGAGCGAACTGCTCGGTGCCGCCGGCCTGCCCGCCCGCCTCGACCCGCAACGCCCCTTCGATCACGGCACCTGGGTGCCGCTGTCGCTGATGTACCCCAAGGCGGATATCCCGGTGGTGCAGGTGTCGCTGCCCACCCGGCTCGGGCCCAAGCTGCAGGAACAGGTGGGGCGCGCGCTGGCCGGTCTGCGTGAAGAGAACATCCTGCTGATCGGCTCGGGCAGCATCACCCACAACCTCGGCGAACTGGACTGGCATGCCGGCCCGGAAAGCGTCGAGCCCTGGGCCCTGGCATTTCGCGACTGGATGGTCGACAAACTGGCGGCAGACGACACCGCTGCCCTGCATGACTACCGGCAGCAGGCACCGTTTGCCGTACGCAGCCACCCGAGTGACGAGCACCTGCTGCCGCTGTACTTCGCCCGCGGTGCCGGTGGACGCTTCGGCATTGCCCACCAGGGGTTCAGCCTGGGCGCGCTGGGGATGGACATCTACCGCTTCGATTGACCCCCGTCGGAGCGGGCTTGCCCCGCGATAGCGATTCTTCAGGCATATCGCATCGCGGGGCAAGCCCGCTCCCACTCGAGGCAGTTGCCCCCACTGAAGATCAGGCAAAAAAAATCCCCGAACCAGTCGGGGATTTTTTTATCGCTCGCGGATCAGTCTTCGCGGTAGCGGCGCAGCTTCAGCTGCTTACCGGCAACGCGGGTGTCCTTGAGCTTGGCCAGCAGACGCTCCAGGCCCTCTTCCGGCAGCTCGACCAGGCTGAAGCTGTCGCGCACCTGGATGCGGCCGATGGCTTCGCGGGCCAGGCCGCCTTCGTTGAGGATGGCGCCCAGCAGGTTCTTGGCGGCGATACCGTCACGCGCACCCAGTGCGGTACGGCAACGGGCACGGCCTTCAGCCAGCGGCATCGGCGCACGACGCTCACGCTCGCCACGCTCCGGACGTTCACCGGTGCGCTCACGCGGGGTGTAGGTCGGCACCAGCGGCTGTTCTTTCTCTACCGCTTCCAGGGTCAGGGCCTGACCGTTGGTAGCCTTGCGCAGCAGGGCCGCGGCCAGGGCGCGCGGGCTGCAACCGATGTCGGCGGTCAGGCGATCGAGCAGATCACCGTGGGTCGATTCGGCGTCGGCAACCAGCGGTGCCAGGCTGTTGGTCAGCTTCTTGATGCGTGCATCGAGAACGGCCTGGGCGTTCGGCAGGCGAACTTCGGCAACCTTCTGACCGGTAACACGCTCGATGACCTGCAGCATGCGGCGCTCACGCGGGGTGACCAGCAGCAGCGCACGGCCTTCGCGACCGGCACGACCGGTACGGCCGATACGGTGAACGTAGGACTCTGGATCGTACGGCATGTCGACGTTGAACACGTGAGTGATGCGCGGTACGTCCAGGCCACGGGCAGCGACGTCGGTAGCGACGACGATGTCCAGGCGGCCATCCTTGAGCGAGTCGATCACGCGCTCGCGCTGGTTCTGGGCAATGTCACCGTTCAGCGCAGCGGCTTTGTAGCCTTTGGCTTCCAGGGCGCTGGCCAGGTCCAGGGTGGCTTGCTTGGTACGCACGAAGGCGATCAGCGCGTCGAACTCTTCCACTTCCAGCAGGCGCAGGACAGCGGAGACCTTCTGGTCGGCATGGACCATCAGGTGGGCTTGTTCGATCGCGGTAACGGTCTGGGTCTTGCTCTGGATCTTGACGTGCTTCGGCTCGCGCAGGTGACGCTCGGCGATCGCGCGGATCGAGGCTGGCAGGGTGGCCGAGAACAGAACGGTCTGGCGGCTTTCCGGCATGGCCTTGAAGATCACTTCCAGGTCATCCATGAAGCCCAGCTTGAGCATTTCGTCGGCTTCGTCGAGTACCAGGTGGTTGACGGTAGCCAGGACCTTCTCGTCGCGACGCAGGTGGTCGCACAGACGGCCCGGGGTAGCAACGACGATTTGCGCGCCGTTACGGATTGCTTTGAGTTGTGGGCCCATCGGGGCACCACCGTACACGGCCACCACGGTTACGCCCGGCATCTGCTTGGCGTAGGTTTCGAAAGCGGTGGCAACTTGCAGCGCCAACTCACGGGTTGGCGCCAGGATCAGGGCTTGCGGCTCGCGCTTGCTCGGGTCGATGCGGTTCAGGATAGGCAGTGCGAAGGCAGCGGTCTTACCGGTACCTGTCTGCGCCTGACCGATCATGTCGTGACCGGCGAGAATAATCGGGATCGATTGCTGCTGGATGGCGGATGGCTCTTCGTAGCCGGTAGCCAGCACAGCAGCAACAATGCTCGGATGAAGATCGAGAGCGGCGAAGCCGCCGGTTTCCTGGGTCATGGGTCTGCCTCTAAGTGCATCCGCAAAGACCCATGCTCCAAAGCTGCACATGCCTTGTAAGACCCGAAGGTCACCCTGGCAGCTTTGTCGGCGGGGATTTGCGAAAACGATTGAAGAAAAATAGGAACGTCAAGGAGAGTCCGCGGGGCGGACGCGCAGCCGAAGCTGGCTTCGGGGAATTGCACACCTTAAACGAGGTCCGGTAAAAGACCGGCGCGTACTATACCTGAATTCGCCATTTACGGGAGATTTTTTTATTGCAACGCACAAGGCCCAGGCCCCGTCTCGACGGTGCCCGGGGTGATGATGGGGCTGGCGGCTGAATCGATTATCCGCCGCCGGCCCGGCAACCCGGCTCAGGACGCCGGGCGTAGCGCGGCAATCAGCGATTGCAAGGAATAGCCCAGGCGTGGCGCCAGGGCCTCGGCGCGGGCATTGAGGCCCTCCAGGTCGAGGGTCTGGTCGAGGTCGGCCGGCACCATGAGGATCACGTTGCCCTCCTTGACCGGCAACTCCCAGTAGTGACGATGGTAAAGCCCGCGCAGCAGCGCCGCGCCCAGGGGCTTGCCGTCATCTCCGGCCCACTGGTTGATCACCAGCCAGCCACCGGGATTGAGGCGCTTCTGGCAGTTTTCCAGGAAACGCCAGGCCAGGTGAGCGACACCCGGGCCGTGGTCGGTATAAAGGTCGACGAAGATCAGGTCGGCCGGCTCGGCAGTGTCCAGCAGTTCCACCGCATCGCCGATACGGATATACAGGCGCGGGTCGTCGTCCAGGCCCAGGTACTCGATGGCCAGGCGCGGCACATCGGGACGCAGTTCGATGGCTTCGACATCCTCAAGGGGCAGGAACTTCAGGCAGGCCTGGGTCAGGGTGCCGGCGCCAAGACCGAGGAACAGCGCGCTCTCAGGCTCCGGATGGCACAGCGCACCGATCAGCATGGCACGGGTGTAGTCGTACTCCAGCCAGCTCGGGTCGGCGGTAAACACGCAGCTCTGCTCGATGGCCTCGCCGAATTCGAGGAAACGATAGTCCTCGACTTCAAGCACGCTGATGGTGCCGTACTCGTCCCGCACCTGGGCCAGCAGCCGCTCCACCCGTTCCTCTGTCATGCTGTCTCCCGGCACACGCCGCTACCCCAGGCAAAAACCGCCATTGTCCGTCAATGGCGCCAGTGCAACAAGGCGCGCGGCAACTGTTAAGATGGCAGGCAGCCCTTCTACGACAAGACCGAGCCTGTGATGAAGCAACCCTGGAGCCCTGACAGCTGGCGCGCCCTGCCGATCCAGCAGCAACCGACCTACCCCGACGCCGAGCACCTGCTCAAGGTCGAGCAGACCCTGGCCAGCTACCCGCCGCTGGTTTTCGCCGGCGAAGCCCGGGAGTTGCGCCGACAGTTCGCCGAGGTCACCCAGGGCCGGGCGTTCCTCCTGCAAGGGGGCGATTGCGCCGAGAGTTTCGCCGAGTTTTCCGCCGCCAAGATCCGCGACACCTTCAAGGTACTGCTGCAGATGGCGATCGTCATGACCTTCGCCGCCGGCTGCCCGGTGGTCAAGGTCGGACGCATGGCCGGGCAATTTGCCAAGCCACGCTCGGCGGGCGACGAGACCATCGGCGGGATCACCCTGCCGGCTTACCGGGGCGACATCGTCAATGGCATCGGTTTCGACGAAAAGAGCCGGGTGCCGGACCCCGAGCGCCTGCTGCAGGCCTACCACCAGTCCACCGCCAGCCTCAACCTGTTGCGTGCCTTTGCCCAGGGCGGTTTTGCCGACCTGCACCAGGTGCATAAATGGAACCTGGACTTCATCGCCAACTCGGCCCTGGCGGAAAAGTACAGCCAGCTGGCCGACCGCATCGACGAAACCCTGGCGTTCATGCGTGCCTGCGGCATGGACAGCTCGCCGCAACTGCGCGAAACCAGCTTCTTCACCGCCCACGAAGCGTTGCTGCTCAACTATGAAGAAGCCTTCGTTCGCCGTGACAGCCTGACCAATGACTACTACGACTGCTCGGCGCACATGCTGTGGATCGGCGACCGTACCCGCCAGCTCGACGGCGCCCACGTCGAGTTTCTGCGCGGGGTCAACAACCCCATCGGGGTCAAGGTCGGCCCGAGCATGGACACCGACGAGCTGATCCGCCTGATCGACGTGCTCAACCCGGCCAACGACCCGGGCCGCCTCAACCTGATCGTGCGCATGGGCGCCAGCAAGGTCGGCGAGCACCTGCCGCGCCTGATCCAGCGGGTGGAACGCGAAGGCCGCCAGGTGCTGTGGAGTTCCGACCCGATGCACGGCAACACCATCAAGGCCAGCAGCGGCTACAAGACCCGCGACTTCGCGCAGATCCTCAGCGAGGTCAAACAGTTCTTCCAGGTGCACCAGGCCGAAGGCAGTCATGCCGGCGGCATCCACATCGAGATGACCGGACAGAACGTCACCGAATGCATCGGCGGCGCCCGACCGATCACCGAGGACGCCCTGTCGGACCGCTACCACACCCACTGCGACCCGCGCATGAACGCCGATCAGTCGCTGGAGCTGGCCTTCCTGATCGCCGAGACCCTCAAGCAGGTCCGCCGCTGAAGGCACTGCGGGCGAGCGCCACGCGCAAGCGTGCGGCGCTCGCCCGCGGGCAGTTCAGTTGCACCCGGGCCAGGCCCAGCCAGGCGGCCATGCGCTGCAGGCTGTCGGCCAGGGCCTGCATCCCCGCCTCATCCAGCCCCGTCGCTTCTTCATGCACCGCGTGAACCGCCAGCTGCTCCTGGGCGCGTTCGGCGCGCAGGTCGACCCGGGCGGCAATCCGTTCGTTGTGCAGGAAGGGCAACACGTAATAGCCGTACACCCGCTTGTGCGCCGGGGTGTAGATTTCCAGGCGGTAGCGGAAGTCGAACAGGCGCTCGGTGCGGTCGCGCTCCCACACCAGCGAATCGAAGGGTGACAGCAAGGCGCTGCTGGCGACCTTGCGTGGCAGGCGAGCGGACTCCAGACAATACGCCGGTTGCGACCACCCCTGCACCGTGCAGGCCTGCAGCACGCCCTCCTCGACCAGCTCGGCCAGTCGTGCCTGGCTGTCCGCTGGCGCCAGGCGAAAGTAGTCACGCAGGTCCTTCTCGGTCGCCACCCCCAATGCGCCTGCCGCGTGCAACAAAAGCCCGCGTTGCGCCTGGGCCTCGGTCATGGCCGGTTGCTGCAGCAAGGCCTCGGGCAGCACCCGCTCGGGCAAATCGTACAACCGCTCGAACCCCCGACGACCGGCGACACTGACCAGCCCGGCGGCAAACAGCCATTCCAGCGCATGTTTCTCCGCGCTCCAGTCCCACCAGGGGCCGGCGCGTTCCTCTCGGGTCGACAGGCTGCCGGCCCCCAGCGCGCCCTGCTCGGTGACCGCCGCCAGCACCCGGGCGATGGTCGCCTGCTGTTCACGGCCAAAGCGCGCCAGCTGTTGATAGATGCCCTGCCCCTGCCGCGCCCGCTCCATGCGCCAGCGCAGCAAGGGATAGAGTTGCAGCGGCAACAATGAAGCTTCATGCCCCCAGTACTCGAACAGTTTGCGCTGGCGACTGCGTCCCCAGGCGAGCTGGTCCAGCAGTGCCTGTGGATAACTGCCCAGACGGGAAAACAGCGGAAGGTAGTGCGAACGCACCAGGGCGTTGACCGAATCGATCTGCACCGCGCCCAGGCGTTCGATCACCCGGCCCAGTTGCGCTGCGCGAACGCCGGGGCCCGCCTGGCGACTGCCGAAACCCTGGGCGGCCAGGGCCAGGCGACGCGCTTGAAGCAGGGAAAAGGACTGAGTGGTGGGCATGTCCGGCTCCTTGTGAACAGGCCCACCTACAGTAGTCGTGGCCCCTCCCTGGCGCGACTCATTTTTTCAGCGGGTCATCCCAGAATGGGCGTTCCACTTCCTGCCAGACATCGGCACGACTCATGCCGATATCGTGCAGCGCGGCATCGCTCAGGCGCGCCAGTTCCATGCGCTGGGCATGCAGTTGGCGCCAACGCGCCAGTTGCTGGATCGCGTCGTGGATCAGGTGGGAGAAGCCGCCGTGGTGAGGCTGCGGATGGATCAGGACAAAGCCTTTCTGACCTTTCATCGTCTTACCCTCCTTGTTGGGATGACGCCAGTCTCTGCCCGGGACTAAGATCAATCCAACGAATGTTCCTGATGCAACACATCTAGGAGATTGATGCCTTGTCCCAGTACCAGAGTATCGATTCCGAGGTCCTGCGCACCTTCGTGGCCATTGCCGAACATGGCGGCTTCACCCGCGCCGGCGAAGTGGTCAACCGCACGCAGTCAGCGGTGAGCATGCAGATGAAGCGCCTGGAGGAGGACATCATTCAGCGCCAGTTGTTCGAGCGCGATGGCCGCCAGGTGCGCCTGACCGCCGAGGGCCAGGTCTTGCTGGGCTATGCCCGGCGCATCCTGAAACTGCATGGGGAAGTGTTCAACACCCTGCGCATGCCGCACATGGTCGGGATGGTGCGCATCGGCACGCCGGACGACTATGCCATGCGCTTTCTGCCCGGCATCCTTTCCAGCTTCGCCCAGACCTACCCGCTGATCCAGGTCGAGGTCCATTGCGAAAGCTCGCGGCAGTTGATGCAACGCCAGGACCTGGACATGACCATCATCACCTGCGAGCCCGGCCATGAGGTCGGTCAGTTGTTGCGCCGCGAGCGGGCGGTGTGGGTCCAGGCCCAGGGCTTTTGCCCCCATGAGCACAATCCGCTGCCACTGGCGGTGTTCAACACCGATTGTTGTTGCCGCACCTGGGCCTGCAATGCCCTGGATGCGATCGAAAAGGAGTACCGCATCGCCTACACCAGCGCCAGCACCGCCGCGATCATGGCGGTGGTCAGCGCCGGGCTGGCCGTTACGGCGCAGTTGCAGAGCCTGATCACCAGCGAGCTGCGGGTGATCGGCGAGGCTGAAGGCCTGCCCGGCCTGCCCACCGCCAGCATCATGCTGCTGCGCAACAACAGCAGCCAGTCGCCGATGACCGACTGCATGGCCGACTACATTGCCGAAGGCTTCAGATCTTGAAGGCGAGCATCACTGCACAAAGCACGAGGAAGGCGCAAAACAGTGAACGCAGGACTTTTTCCGGCAGGGCGTGAGCCAGTTTCACCCCCCAGCTGATACTCAGCAGGCCACCCACGGCCAGGGGAATGCCCATGCTCCACTGCACATGCTGGTGCAGGCCGTAGGTCAGCAAGGTCACCGCCGTGCTCGGCGCCGCCAGGGCCAGGGACAACCCCTGGGCGACCACCTGGGTAGTGCCGAAAACGCTGGTCAGCACCGGCGTCGCCACCACCGCCCCGCCCACGCCGAACAGGCCGCCCAGCACCCCGGCACCACCGCCGAGCACGCCAAGCCACGGCCAGGGGTGGCGCATCTCGCTGCTCGGCTGCGCCGCCCCCATGAACATCCGGGCCAGGTTCCAGGCCGCCAGCGCCACCAGGAACAGTACAAAGCCGAAGCGCATGGCCTGGGCATCGACACCCACCGCCCAGATCGAACCGAGCCAGGCAAAGACGAAGCCGGCCGCCGCCAGCGGCAACGCATGGCGCAGCTCGATGCGATTACGCTGGTGATAGCGCCACAGCGCCAGCAGCACGTTGGGCACCACCATCACCAGCGCCGTGCCCTGGGCCAGCTGCTGGTCCAGGCCAAACAGCACGCCAAGCGCCGGAATCGCGATCAGCCCGCCGCCGATGCCGAACAATCCGCCCACCGTGCCCAGTGCCGCGCCCAGCATTATGTACATCGCCCACTCGATCATTGCTGCCCCTCAAGAAATCCAGTGCAGCCATGCTACTGATCTGCTGCTAGCGGGGAAACGCACAGCAACGCACAATGGCTATGCCATTTACGCAAAAGCAGATCCGGCAAATGAACCCTGACGCCCTGACCGAACAACTGAGCCTGTTCCTCGATGTGCTGGAAACCGGCAGCTTCTCCGCCACCGCCCGCCGCCACCCGCTGACTCCATCGGCCGTGGCGCGGCGTATCGATGCGCTGGAAAGCGCGGTCGGCAGCCGCCTGTTCATCCGCAGCACCCACGCCGTGCGCCCGACTCCGGCCGGCAATGCCTTCGCCGAACGCGCCCGGCGCATTGTCGACGAGCTGCGCCTGGCGCGTGCCGAGGCCGTGTCGTTGAGCAATGCACCGGAAGGCCTGATCCGCATCGATGCTCCGGCCGCCTTCGGTCGTCGCCACCTGGCACCAGCCATCGCCGACTTCCTGGTGGCCTACCCTGGGCTCGACGTGCAACTGCGCCTGATCGACAGCTTTGTCGACCTGCACGGCTCACACCTGGGCGAAGTGGACCTGGTGCTGCGCGCCGGCCCGCTGGCCGACACCCGCCTGGTGGCCACGCCACTGGCCTATATGGTCCGTGTCGCCTGCGCCAGTCCCGCCTACCTGGCGGCCCGCGGTATTCCCACCACCCCGGCCGAACTGCCAGCACACGACGGGCTGGATTGGGACGGCCTGGCCCCGCCCTTTGCCTGGCGCTTTTCCTGCGACGGCCAGATGCGCCTGTATCGCCCGACCCGCATGCGCATGAGCGCCAACAATGCCGAAACCCTGCTGTTCGGCGCCCTGGCGGGCCTCGGCATCGCCCACCTGCCCACCTGGTTGATCAGCGACTACCTGCTGCGCGGCGAACTGTTGCCGCTGTTCTGCGACAACGGCTTGCCGGCCGCCGAATCCAGCGGCATCTACGCCCTGCGCCTGGAACATGAAACGAACTCGCGCAGCCGCTTGCTGCTCGAATTCCTCAAGAGCCGCTTCAGCCCGGTGCCGCCCTGGGACCTGGCGCTGCAAAGCGGGCTGCGCTGGTAATCAGCGCGCTAATGAACAGCGTGCTAAATTCAAAGGATCAATCGATCAAGGACCTGCATGAACGCCGACACCAAAGCCCCCGCCCCAGGCCACGAACTGCTGCTGGACAACCAGGTGTGCTTCGCCCTGCACTCCACTTCGCTGCTGATGACCAAGGTCTACAAGCCGTTGCTGCAAGCGCTGGGCCTGACTTATCCACAGTACCTGGCGATGCTCGTGCTGTGGGAACAGGACGGTTTGACCGTGGGCGAGATCAGTCAACACCTGCTGACTGACCCGGGCTCGCTCACGCCCCTGCTCAAGCGCCTCGAAGCCGAAGGCCTGCTCAAGCGCACCCGCAGCCGTGAAGACGAACGGGTGGTGCTGGTGCACCTGACCGACCAGGGCCGTGCCCTGCACACCAAGGCCCAGAGCGTTCCGCCCTGCATCCTGGCGGCCAGCGGACAAACCGTGGAACGCCTGCAACAGCTGCAGCGCGACCTGCTGGAACTGCGCACCAACCTGCAAAAAAGCCTCTGAGGTCTATGCTGTGAGTGGCCGTTTGAACCTGTGGCCGAAAATTAGCTTGCGCACTAAATAATTGCGCGCTAAGTTAATCCCATACCCACTCAGCGCTGCGGCGCAATACTCAAGCGAGGCTCACTATGCAAAAGGTCACTCCGCTGTACATTGCCGAAGCCAAATCCACTGGCGGTCGCGACGGCAGCTCGCGCTCCAGCGATGGCAAACTCGAAGTCAAGCTGAGCACCCCCAAGGAACTGGGTGGCGCGGGTGGTGACGGCACCAACCCCGAGCAGATGTTCGCCGCCGGCTATTCGGCCTGCTTCATTGGCGCCCTGAAGTTCGTCGCCGGCCAGGAGAAAAAAGCGCTGCCTGCCGACAGCTCCATCACTGCCAAGGTCGGCATCGGCCAGATCCCCGGCGGCTTTGGCCTCGACATCGACCTGCACATCAACCTGCCGGGCCTGGCCCAGGCCGAGGCGCAAGGCTTGGTCGAAAAAGCCCATCTGGTCTGCCCTTACTCCAACGCGACCCGTGGCAATGTCGATGTACGCTTGCACGTCACTGTCTGACACTAAAACGCAGGCATAAAAAAACCCGGCCAAGGCCGGGTTTTTCATGGGCGCAAGAATTACTTCTTGGAACGGCCCTTGAAGCTGTTGTCGCGGGTGTCGATGTCGATCCACTCGTCGATCTGGATGAAGTCGGCAACCTGGACTTCAGTGCCGTTCTTCAGCTTGGCAGGCTTCATGACCTTGCCCGAGGTGTCGCCGCGAGCAGCGTTCTCGGTGTAGACAACCTGACGGCTGATGGTGGTCGGCAGTTCTACCGATACCAGGCGGCCTTCGAAGAACACGGCTTCGCAGATGTCTTCCATGCCTTCTTCGACGAACGGCAGAACGGCCTCGATGTCTTCGGCGTTCAGCTCGTACATGGTGTAGTCGGTGGTGTCCATGAAGGTGTAGGAGTCACCGCTGATGAACGACAGGGTCGCTTCTTTGCGATCCAGGATCACGTCGTCCAGCTTGTCGTCCGCACCGTAAACGGTTTCGGTCTTGTAGCCGGTCAGCAGGTTCTTCAGCTTGGTCTTCATGATCGCGCTGTTACGGCCCGATTTGGTGAATTCAGCTTTCTGAACCAGCCACGGGTCGTTGTCGATCCGCAGTACGGTACCGGGTTTCAGTTCTTTACCAGTTTTCATTACGTGATATCCGAATTTGGATGGATTTACAAAAATCGAGGCCGCGTATCATAGCCAATTTCGGTAAAACTGTACCAGCGCCGTGGCGAGGTCCGGCTGAGCGGCCTGAACGGCGCTCCAGCGGCGGGCATGCCGGTCGAGCTCGTCCCAGTGCTCAAGCACCTGTTGCCAGGCCTGGCCCATGTCGCGGTCCATGTTCCAGGCGCGCCACAGATCGACGATGGCCGTCTTGGCCGGCTGCGACAGCCCCTCGACGTAGTGATCGAGAAACGCCTCGAGTTTTTCCCAATGGGCGTATTCTTCCTGCACATAGATATGCCAGAGCAGCGGACGCCCCGCCCATTGCGCACGCACGAACGAGTCTTCGCCGCGCACGGCGTTGAAGTGGCAGCACCAGAGTAGCTGATCGTACTCATCCTGGCTGACGAACGGCAGGATCTGCACGGTCAGGGCACCACGGCTGGCCACGCTGCCCACCTGCAAGGCGCCCTCGCCCAACCAGGCCTGCACGTCCCCCAGAATACGCCCCTCGGGCACCAGCAAATGGTTGGCGCGACTGTCGGCCGCCAGGGCATCGAGCCAACTGCCAAGGCCCGGATTCTCGTAGGCGAACAGCGAGATCAGGCGTGCGTCGTCGGCTGCCGTCACGCCCAGGCGCTGGAGAAACGCTTGCTTCGCAGCCGGATCCTGTTCGAACGCTTCGCGCCGCGCCAGCAGGGAAGCCTCGCGCAGCAGGCCGCCGGTCTTCGCGGTAAAGCCGGGAAAGAAAAACACCTTGCGCAAACCATTGGGCTGCGGCGATGGCAAGCCATGGCAGCCTTCGACCCAGTGTTCGGCGCTGAGGTACTCAAGATTCAGCCACAACGGCGCACGCGCGCAGTCGAGCATGGCCTGCACGTACGCGGCCGGCAGTTGACAGGCAAAGGCGCCGATGACTACGTCGGCGACCGGGGTCGGCTGCCAGTCCGCCTGCCAGTGGCAGACTTCGACGCCCTGCTGCCATTGCTGCGCCGCCAGGGGATCGACTTGCGGACAGATGCGGGCAAAGGCGCCGAGGTCATCCACCCACAGGCGCACGGCAACCCCCTGCTCGGCCACCAGTTGCCGGGCCAGGCGCCAGGTCACGCCGATGTCGCCGTAGTTGTCGACGACACAACAGAAGATGTCCCAGTTCGCTTTCATCGCGGGTTCCGTGGAAAAAGCGCCGATTGTCCGGGTAAATCATCGCAGACAAAAGCGTGATACGAAAAAAACCTGCCGCGCCATGCGACAATGAGCTTCCGTCCCGGCCAGGAGGCCATCATGCCCCGCCCTCGCGAACTGAAAATCACCCTCAAGCCTGCGCAGTTGATCCTGTGCGTCGCCCTGGGCCTGTGGCTCGGCGCCGTGGCCATTGCCCTGAGCCTGTGGTTGGCCGGGCGCCTGCTGCCCGAGGCGGTACAACCCCTGGGCCAGGTACTGAGCCCAGCGGCGAGCGCCCCGGCCTATCCAGCGGCGCAATCCGATGAGCAGGGCCAGATGTTCGAGCACTACAAGCAGATCCTGCGCAACCAGGAACTGCAACAAGCCCAGGAGCAAGCCGAAGGCAGCGTGCGCAACCTGTCCAACCCCAAGTGCCAGTTCTGGCTGCAACAGAACCGTACCGCCCCGACTGAAAAAAGCCGTGCCCTCGTCCTGGAATTGTGCAACTGACGCCATGAACAAAGCCGACCTGCTGCAACGCATCATCGATGCCCTGGGCGTCGATCTGGACGTGGTCCAGCGTGCCGCGCAAACCGCCTATGAAGCGGCCACCGCCGAAGAGAACATCGCCGAGAACAAGTACGACACCCTGGGCCTGGAAGCCTCCTACCTGGCAACCGGACAAGCCCGACGCATGGAAGAGATCCGTCAGGCGCGCAAGGCGTTCCAGCACTTGGTGCTGCGCGACTACGACCCGGCCTGCGGCATCCAGGTCAGCAACCTGGTGACCCTGGAGGCCGAGAGTGGCGGTTGCCAGCGGCTGTTTCTCGGGCCGGAAGGCGCGGGGTTGAAGATTGGTGAGGGCGAGCAGCTGGTTACGGTGATTACCCCGCGTTCGCCACTGGGGCAGTGCCTGGTCGGCAAATGCGAGGACGAAGAGGTCAGTCTGGTTCTGGGTGGCGTACCCCAGTGCTTTGTCGTGGTCGCAGTGAAGTGAATCGGCCTGAGGGTCTCTTCGCGGGGCAAGCCCGCTCCTACAGGCATTGCACCCGGTAGGAGCGGGCTTGCCCCGCGATGCGTTCAGCTCCCCAACGCATCGAACCGCCGCGCCAGCCCCTGCACGGCAAACTGCTCGATGATGAAATCGATGAACGCCCGGGTCTTGCCCGGCAACAGCCTGTGCTCGGCGTAATACAGGGAAATGTTGCCATCATCCACATACCAGTCCGGCAACACCCGCACCAGGCTGCCCGCCTGCAGGTAAGGCACGGCAAACGGCATGCTCACCAGGGCCACGCCCAGGCCCTGCTCGGCGACGCCACAGGCGGCCTCCGAATCGCTCATGGTCATGCGTAGGCGCAGGTTCAGCGGGCTTTGCTCCTGCTGGCGACTGGTCAATGGCCAGGAGCGCACCCGCCCGGTCTGGGGTGAGCGGATCAGGATGCCGTCCAGGTCCTTGAGGTCGGCCGGCTGACGAATCGGCGGGTGGCGCTCAAGAAACGCCGGGGAGGCCACCAGGATCCGGTGCGCCGGGGTCAGCTTGCGCGCCACCACCCCTTGGGGCAGGTCGAAGCCACCGCCAATGGCCGCGTCGAAGCCCTGGCCGATCAGGTCGACCTGGCGGTTGTCGAAGTGCCAGTCCGGGCTGATGGCGGGATAGCGCTGCAGGAACTCGGCCAGCAGCGGCACGACATACAGGCGGCCAAACACCGTCCCCATGCTCACCTTCAAGGTGCCGGCCGGCTGCCCTTCGGCGCTGGCGAGATTGGCCACGGCATGCTGGATGGTCTGGAAGCTGCTGGCGACTTCACCGAGAAAGCGCTGGCCGGCCTCGGTCAGGGTCAGCCGACGGGTGCTACGCTGGAACAGCCGCACCCCCAGACGCGCTTCCAGGCGGGCGACGTTCTTGCCTACCGCTGCCGGCGTCAGGCTCAGGCGCCGGGCCGCCTCGGCGAAGCTGCCGACTTCGGCGCTGCGCACGAAGCATTCAATACTGCTGAAGGTTTCCACACCCGCGATTCCATACCTTTGGTTTACACAGACTATAGCGATTACCGGCTACTCAGTAGGTAATACGCCGCCGATACTGAGCACCATCCAAGGCATCCAGCCTTGTTCTTTCGGGAGCATGACATGTCGACTCAAACTCGCCTCACCGGCAAGGTTGCCCTGATCCAGGGCGGATCACGCGGCATCGGCGCCGCCATCGTCAAACGCCTGGCCGCCGAGGGCGCCAGTGTCGCCTTCACCTACGCCAACGCCACGGCGCAGGCCCAGGACCTGCAGCAAAGCATTATCGCCAATGGCGGCAAGGCCCTGGCCATCCAGGCCGACAGCGCCGACGCCCACGCCGTGCAACAGGCCGTGGAGCACACGGTTGCCGCTTTCGGCGGCCTCGACATCCTGGTCAACAACGCCGGTGTGCTGGCGGTGGCGCCACTGCTGGAATTCGACCTGGACGATTTCGACCGCACCCTGGCGGTCAATGTGCGCAGCGTCTTCGTCGCCACCCAGGCCGCGGCCCGGCACATGGGCCAGGGCGGGCGCATCATCAACATCGGCAGCACCAATGCCGAGCGCATGCCGTTCGCCGGCGGCGGCCCGTACGCCATGAGCAAATCGGCACTGGTCGGCCTGACCCGTGGCCTGGCCCGTGACCTCGGCCCGCTGGGCATCACCATCAACAACGTACAGCCCGGCCCGGTGGACACCGACATGAACCCGGCCAAGGGCGAGTTCGCCGAAAGCCTGATGGGTTACATGGCGGTGGGTCGCTACGGTGAAGTCGAGGAAATCGCCGGTTTCGTCGCCTACCTGGCGTCCCCGGAAGCGGCGTACATCACCGGCGCCAGCCTGACCATCGACGGTGGCTTTGCCGCCTGATGCCGTCAGCCGCCATCCCGGGCAGCCAGGCTGTGCTCGATCATGCGCACAAACGCCCTGGCTGCCGGGGTCGGATGCTTCGACCAGATCGCATACAGGTGGCGCCGCGGCGCATCACGCACCACTGCCGTCGCCACTGCCTCGAAGCCGCTGGCAATGCGTGCTGGCACCAGGCCCACGGCCAGGGCGCGCTGGACGAATTTTTCCACCAGGCGAATATTGCTCACTTCGAACTGCACCCGGTGCGGTACACCCGCCGCCGCAAAGGCTTCGTCCGTCTGCCGGCGGGCACCGGTGCCGGCGGGAAAGTCCACCAGCGGCAGGTCGCGCAGATGAGCCAGCGACAAGCCGTCAATAACCGCCAGAGGATGATCAGGCGCGAGCACCGCCACCAGTTCCTCTTCGGCCAGCAAGCGGTACTCCACCCCTTCCGGACGCTCCCCCGACCAGACGCCGATAAAACCCACGTCCAGGCGACGCTCGCGGACATCGGCAATCAACAGCTCGCTCTTGGCCATCAGCCAGCGAATATCCACTTTCGGGTACTGGCGATGAAAGCCGGCCAACAGATCGACCAGATCCAGTTCGGTCAACGAGGAGATTTCGCCGATCGACAACTGCCCACGCACCTCGCCACAGGCGGCCGCCACGTCTTCAGCGATACGCCGGGTGGCCTCCATGGCCGGCCGGGCACTCTGCACGAAGGCTTCTCCGGCCGGCGTCAGGCGCACCCGCCGCGAGCTACGCTCGAACAGGCTGGCGCCCAGGGTCTCCTCCAGCCGGGCGATCTGGTGGCTCAAGGCCGACTGCACCACATGACAGCGCTCGGCGGCGCGAGTGAAGCTGCCGGTTTCGGCTACCGCCAGGGCGTACTCGATCTGCTTGAGGTTCATGGATTGATCTATTTTCGAGATGGATAGAATGAAAACGATACATTGGCGTCATGCTAGCGCATTTCCGATACTGTCACTCTCCAACTGCCACTGATCGAGACGGTCCATGACCTCCTCCACCATTACCCTTAGCCGCGGCCTGATCCTGCTGATGGCAACCGCCACCGGCCTCGCCGTGGCCAGCAACTACTACGCCCAACCGCTGCTGCACAGCATTGCCGAACATTTCGGCCTGACCACCGCCAGCGCCGGGGCCATCGTCATCGCCGCCCAGCTCAGTTATGGCGCCGGGCTGTTGTTGCTGGCGCCGCTGGGCGACCTGTTCGAACAACGCCGGCTGATCGTCAGCATGATCGGCATCAGCACCCTGGGCCTGCTGATCAGCGCCGTGTCGCCAGGGCTGCCCTGGCTGTTGCTGGGCACCACCCTGACCGGTCTGTTCTCGGTGGTCGCCCAGGTGCTGGTGCCCATGGCCGCCGGCCTCAGCGACCCGGGCCAGCGCGGCCGGGTGGTCGGCACCCTGATGAGCGGCTTGCTGCTGGGCATCCTGCTGGCACGCACCGCCGCCGGTTTCATGGCCGAACTGGGCGGCTGGCGCAGCATCTACCTGCTGGCGGCGGCACTGATGGCGATCTGCGCCATTGCCCTGTGGCGCGCCTTGCCCGAGCGCCACCAGCATGCCGGGCTCAATTATCCGGCGCTGATCGGCTCGGTGTTTCGCCTGTTCGTCGACGAACCGATCCTGCGCCTGCGCTCGCTGCTCGGCTTGCTGGCGTTCAGCCTGTTCGCCCTGTTCTGGACGCCCCTGGCCTTTCTCCTCTCGGCAGCGCCTTATCACTACTCCGACGCTGTGATCGGCCTGTTCGGCCTGGCCGGTGCCGCCGGCGCGCTGTCGGCCAACTGGGCCGGACGCCTGGCCGATCGCGGCAAGGGTCCACTGGGCACCACGGTCGGGCTGCTGGCGCTGCTGCTGTCCTGGGTGCCGCTGGGCTTTGCCCAATCGTCGCTGCTGGCACTGCTGATCGGCGTACTGTTGCTGGACCTGGCGGTGCAACTGGTACACGTGAGCAACCAGAACGCCGTGATTGCCCTGCGCCCGGAAGCACGCAATCGGCTGAACGCCGGTTACATCACCTGCTACTTCATTGGCGGTGCGCTAGGCTCTCTGCTCGGCACCCAGCTGTTCCAGGCCCGGGGCTGGCAGGGCATTGTCGTCGCCGGCTTCATCATCGGCAGCCTGGCCCTGCTGGTCTGGGCCCTGGCCGAACGCCAGCGCAGCCTGAAGGCACGTACGGCCTGAGGGGCAGTGCAGATCCCGGGCGACCCTCCGTCGCCTGGCGATTGACTTGTGGTGGTGCCGGGCGCTCAGTAGCGCGTGGACAATTGCCCTCTCAATCTGGATGACACGATGACAAGACTCACGGTTCAGTCCGGCGACTTCTTGCAAGGTGAAGGCGAATATCGCAACGGATCGCTCACACTCAAGACCTGCCGCAGCCCCTCCCCCGGCGAAAAAATTGCCGTTACCCGCATCAGTGAGCTGGTAGTCGCCAACCAGGAGTCCAGCCGCAGCCTGGGCAGCGCCCTGGGCTGGGGCATGGCCGGTGCCCTGGTGGCAGGTCCCGTCGGCCTGATTGCCGGCTTGTGGCTCGGCGGCAAGGAAGAGGAGGTGACCTTCCTGGCCACCTTCAAGGACGGGCGCAAGCTGCTGGCCATCACCGACAGCAAGACCTGGTCGAAGATCAACGGCCACTGGCGCCGTCATTCGCCAGCGCTGGCGGATCGCTGAACCCGCCAGTCGTTCGCTCAACCGCTTGAAACCTTGTAGACAGGGGCACCCTGATCCGGTCGCCCCTGCTAAGATGCGCGCCCGCCTGCCCGGCGCAATGCCGGCGGCTATCCACACGTTGTGACTTTCAACCCCATCCCCATGGACCGCGACGACGCCTGTCGGCGCGTCTGCTGCGTGCTTTCAAGGAGCTTTTTGCATGACCCTGCCCCACCCTCGCCTGCCCTTGAGCCTGCTTGGCTTGAGCCTGGCCCTGCCCGCCTCGCACAGTCTGGCCCAGGACAGCGTCATCCTGGCCCCGGTCGAGGTGTCGCAAACCTACAACGAGGGTTACCAGGTGCAGGAAGCATCGGTGGCGGGTTTCGCCCCGGCAGCGTTGCTCGACACTCCGGCATCGGTGGCCGTGTTCAGCCAGCAACTGCTCGCCGATCGCCAGGTGCGCCTGCTCAGCGAAGTGCTGCAAAGCGATGCCTCGGTGGGTGAAAGCTATGCACCGATCGGCTACTACGAGAACTTCAACGTGCGCGGCTTCGAGCTCAACGCCGCCAGCAGCTACAAGATCAACGGCCAGACCATCGCCGGTGAACAGAACGTGGCCCTGGAGAACAAGCAGCAGGTCGAGCTGCTCAAGGGCCTGTCCGGCCTGCAGAGCGGTGTTGCCGAACCTGGCGGCCTGATCAACTACGTGACCAAGCGCCCTGAAGAGGTACGCTCGGTGACGGTGTCGAGCAACGATGAGGGCGAGCGCTACATCGCCACGGATATCGGTGGCTGGTTCGGCAGCGAACGCCAGTTCGGACTGCGCGCCAACCTGGCCCATGAAGACATCCGCTCCTATGTCGACCACGCCGACGGCACGCGCGACTTCGCCGCCCTGGCCTTCGACTGGCAGATCAACCCCGATGCCGTGCTGCAACTGGACGCCGAGTACCAGCAGCGCGATCAGCGCTCGGTGCCGGGTTACCAACTGCTCGGCGGCACCAGCCTGCCCCACGGTATCGACCCCCATGACCGCCTGGCCTACCAGCAGTGGGCCAACCCGGTCGGCATCGACTCGCTGAACCTGGGCGGACGCTTCGAGTACCGCTTCAACGACACCTGGACCGGCAGCCTCAGCGCCTCGCGCAGCAAAGTGGTGATCGACGACTACAGTTCCTTTGCCTGGGGTTCCAGCGAGGGGGCCTACTTCAGCAGTGCCGGCGACTACGACATCTACGACTACCGCAGCCCCGACGACACGCGGCGTACCGACGAAGCCCAGGCGACCCTCAGCGGGCGCTTCGATGCCCTGGGCCTGGGCCATGAACTGACCTTGGGCAGCAGCGCCCAACGGCGCACCCTGGACCAGCGCCCTTACTTCAACGAATGGATCGGCAGCGGCAATATCTACCAGGACACCCCGGCACTGGCGCCGTCCGACAAGACCCCAGGCGACAGCACCCGCCGCCTGGACAGCCGCCAGTACGGCCTGTTCGCCAGCGACCGGATCAGCTTCAACGAGCACTGGCAGACGGTCCTCGGCGCACGCCTGGTGCGCCTGGACGAGAAAACCTTCGATGAACAGGGCAACCCCGGTCGCCACACCCGCGACTATGAGCTGCTGCCCAATGCCGCGTTGATCTACAAGCCGCGTGCGGACATTTCCCTCTACACCAGTTACAGCAAAGGGATTTCCTCCGGCGGCACCGCGCCGTGGTTCGCCAGCAACAGCGCCGAAATCCTCGCACCGACCCTGTCACAACAGCTGGAAGTCGGCATCAAGCGCGACTGGCAGCGCCTGAGCCTGAGTGCGGCGCTGTTCCAGCTACGCCAGGCCTACCAGTATTCCCGGCCGGATGGCGAAGGCGGCTTCACCTACGTGCAGCAGGGCCAGCAAAAGAACATCGGCCTGGAGCTGGGGGCTAGCGGCTGGCTGACCTCGCGCCTGCAGATCAATGCCAGCGCCGCCGCCATCCGTGCCCGGGTCAAGCACAGCGGCACGGCCGACTACGAAGATCACCAGGCGCTCAACGTGCCGAACCTGCGTGCCGCCGTGCAGGCCGACTACAGCCTGCCGATCGAGGGCCTGGCCCTGCTTGGCGGTGCACGCTACAGCGCCAGCAAATACGCCAACCAGGCGGGCACGGTAGAGGTGGGCAGCTATGCGGTGTTTGATCTGGGCAGCCGCTACAGCACCCGCATCGGTGGCTACGACACGGTGTTCCGGCTGATGGTGGATAACCTGTTCGACAAGCGTTACTGGCGTGATGCCGGGGAGTACCTGGGGGATGGCTACCTGTTCCAGGGGGCGCCGCGGACTGCACACCTTTCGGCTTCGGTGAGCTTTTGAGGCGCTGATCGCGGGGCAAGCCCGCTCCTACACCGGTAGGAGCGGGCTTGCCCCGCGATGGCCCAAACAAAAAGCCCCCGACCTTTTCAGGACGGGGGCTTTTCTAAAAGTGGCGGTGAAGAAGGGATTCGAACCCTTGATACAGTTTCCTGTATACACACTTTCCAGGCGTGCTCCTTCAACCGCTCGGACACTTCACCGGGTATCGTCAGGCGTTCAGCCCGTCGAGGTGCGCTAATGTAGTCGAAACCTTCGTCGATGGCAAAGGTTTTTTTCAGAATTTTCATGCGCTTAAGCCGGATCCCGAAAAAAACCGGGCGCAGGTGGCAAAGCCGCCAATCTCTGGCGTGCTTCGGCAGCCCTGCGCCGCGCACTCCCGCCAGGCAAGGCAAAACGCCACGGAGCTGACTGGCCAGTCAGTCACGG
The DNA here is from genome assembly GCF_030272875.2 of Pseudomonas sp. BJa5. Taxonomy (NCBI): domain Bacteria; kingdom Pseudomonadati; phylum Pseudomonadota; class Gammaproteobacteria; order Pseudomonadales; family Pseudomonadaceae; genus Pseudomonas; species Pseudomonas sp. BJa5. The sequence continues at coordinate 22,153 of NZ_JALRNG020000006.1, read as the reverse complement.
CGCTTTACCTGCCCCTCCGGCCTGAGTAACGTCTGCTCAACTCTCCCCTTAGGAACCTGTGTCATGAGTGAGCTGATTACCTACCACCTCGAAGACGGCATCGCGACCCTGACCCTGAACAACGGCAAGGTCAACGCCATTTCGCCTGACGTGATTGCCGCCTTCAATGCCGCCCTCGACCAGGCCGTGCAGGATCGCGCCGTGGTAATCGTCACCGGCCAGCCCGGTATTCTGTCCGGTGGCTACGACCTCAAGGTAATGACCTCCGGTCCCCAGCAAGCCGTCAGCCTGGTGACCGCCGGCTCCACCCTGGCCCGGCGCATGCTCTCGCACCCGTTCCCGATCATCGTTGCCTGCCCAGGCCACGCCGTGGCCAAGGGCGCCTTCCTGCTGCTCTCGGCCGACTACCGGATCGGTGTCGAAGGCCCGTTCAACATTGGCCTGAACGAAGTACAGATCGGCATGACCATGCACCACGTCGGGATCGAACTGGCCCGTGATCGCCTGCGTCGCTCGGCGTTCCACCGCTCGGTAATCAATGCCGAGATGTTCGACCCGGTCGGCGCCGTGGACGCGGGCTTCCTCGACAAGGTGGTACCTGCCGAGCAACTGCAGGAAGCTGCCCTGGCTGCCGCCCGGCAGTTGAAGAAAATCAACCTGCACGCCCACAAGCTCACCAAGCTCAAGGTGCGCAAGGCCCTGCTCGACACCCTGGACGACGCCATCATCCGCGATCAGGAACACCTGGCCTGACCCCCTACCAAGGCCTGATTGCGCTTGTTTGCGCAATCAGGCCGGGATGACCGCATTCAGCGTTTGCTCACCTCTGTGCACGCCCGTACACTGCGCCGCGTTTGTCTGGTGTGAGTCGTAGAATGCTATTTCTTGTTCGCATGCTCCTGTTGGGGCTGCATTGTTTCGTGGTCGGTGTACTGGGTGTGCTGATCGGCCTGTGCCGGCCGTTCAACCCGGACAACAGCCGGATCTTCGCCCGGCTCTATGGCCTGCCGGCCACCTGGCTGATGCGCCTTGAGGTCAAGGCCGAGGTCGGCCCGCTGTTCGACCAGCCACCCGGCTGCGTGATCGTCGCCAACCACCAGTCCAACCATGACCTGTTCGTGCTCGGCCATGTGGTACCGCCGCGCACCGTGTGCGTGGGCAAGAAAAGCCTGAAATGGATTCCCTTGTTCGGCCAATTGTTCTGGCTGGGCGGCAATGTGCTGGTCGACCGCGGTAATTCCTACCAGGCCCGTCGCGCCATGCAGACCACCACCCGTACCCTGCGCGAAGACGACACTTCGATCTGGGTGTTCCCGGAAGGTACACGCAACCCCAATGAGCAGCTGGTCCCGTTCAAGAAGGGTGCCTTTCACATGGCGGTCGAAGCCGGTGTGCCGATCGTACCGGTGTGCGTCAGCCGCTATGCCAAACGCCTGAGCCTCGGCGGCTGGCGCCGTGGCAAGGTGATCATTCGCTCCCTGCCGCCGATCGCCACCAGCGGCCTGACCCAGCAGGACGTACCGGCGCTGGCCGAACAATGCCGCGCGCAGATGCAACGCTGCATCGACCTGATGGAAGCCGAACTGCCCCGCACCTGAACGGTTGCCGAATCCTGCGTGTCAGACCAAGCTACTGGCACGGTAATCAGAAGAAGCGAACCACCATGGGACGAGTCGTTGCGGCGGCGGTGTACAGCGCCGGCAGAAAAGTCACCAACATCACCCTCGATGAAGGCGCCCAGTGGGCGGCCAAGCCCGGGCATTTTGTCTGGATCGGCCTGGAAGAGCCCAACGCCCAGGAGCTGGCCAACCTGCAACGCCAGTTCAACCTGCATGAACTGGCCATCGAGGATGCGCTGGAGAAGCACAGCCGGCCGAAGCTGGAAACCTTCGGCGATGCGCTGTTCATCGTCACCTACTCGCCGGTGCGCCATGAAGGCAAGCTGGAATTCATCGAAACCCATATCTTCGCCGGCAACGGCTACATCATCACCGCCCGCAATGGCCACTCCCGGTCCTACGCCCTGGTGCGCCAACGCTGCGAAGCACGTCCGCTGCTGCTCGAACATGGCGAGGACTTCGTGCTCTACGCCCTGCTCGACTTCGTCACCGAGAACTACCAGCCGGTCAGCGAAGCCATTCATGGCGAGATCGAAGAACTGGAGCAGAGCGTACTGAACAACTCACTGCAGGAAGAGGACATCCAGCGCCTGCACAGCCTGCGCCGCGACATCCTGCGCCTGCGCCGCTACGTGGCGCCCATGGTCGAGGTCAGCGAAGAACTGCAGCGCCTGACCTTTCCGTTCATCGACAAGAACATGCGCCCGTATTTTCGCGATGTGCAGATCCACGTCACCCGGCAGATGGAAGACCTGGCCGGAATCCGTGACATCGCCAGCCAGACCATCGAGATCGGCATGCTCCTGGAGGCGTCACGCCAGAGCATCGTGCAGCGCAAATTCGCCGCCTGGGCGGCGATCCTGGCCTTCCCCACCGCCGTGGCAGGGATCTACGGGATGAACTTCCAGAACATGCCGGAACTGAGCTGGCACTACGGCTATTTCGCTGTGCTGGGCGTGATCGCCGTGGGCTGCACGGCGCTCTACGCCAGCTTCAAACGCTCCGGCTGGCTTTAGCAGCCTGCGGCTGGGCAATGAAGCGCAGCATCCACTCGCCCACCAGGCCACCCTGGTGCTCTTCGACCAGGCTGGCCACGGCCTTTTCGTAGACCTCCGGGCCCAGGCTTTGCTGGCGCAGGTCCAGCAGCGCCCGCGAGTAATCGTGGACGAACTCGGGGTGGCCCTGGAAGCACAGCACCTGGTCGGCGATGTGGTAGGCGGCGAACGGGCAGAAATCGCTCGAAGCGATGACCGTGGCGTTCTCCGGCAGTTGCGTGACCTGGTCCTGGTGGCTGATCAACAGGGTCAGTTCGGAGACGTGCGGGTCCATCCACGGCGCCCGCGCCGCCAGGGTGTAGCGGTGAATGCCGACACCCCAGCCCTGCTCGGCACGCTCGGTCTTGCCGCCCAGCAGCAAGGCCAGCAACTGGTGGCCGAAACACACGCCCAACAACTTGTCGCCACGCTGATAACGCTCAAGCAGGAAAGTCTTGAGGGTCGCAATCCACGGGTCGTCGCCAAAGGAGTCGGCCTTGCTGCCAGTGACCAGGTAGGCATCGAAGACCTGGTCGTCGGCGGGGTACTCGCCGTTCATCACGTTATACACGTCGAACTCGGCGGCGATCGACTGGTTGGCGAACAGCTGCTCGAACATCCGTCCGTAGCCCTGGTACTGCCCGATCAGTTCGGGTCGCAGGACGTCGGTTTCCAGGATGCAGATGCGTAGCGACATAAAAGTAGTCCTGAACGACAAAGGCGGGATTGCCCCCTAGAGCCTGCCGCGAATAAGGCTTACAAGCAAGTAGGATGCACTGACGAACGGTCATCCACTGTGGATCCAAGTGCCGGACAGACGAAAGCGTCTAGCAAGGGGAATGCTGATTGGTAGCACATGGCCTCATAGCGGAAATACACATTAATTAATAAGTTCATACGAAAGCGTTCTAAAACAGAGCTGACGTTGACCCTAAGGTTAGTTGTATATCCATCAGCAAAGGTTCACGTCTGAACGTCAAACCGCATTACCCATGTTTGCCGGATCGACGACAAGGAAGCCACAAGGCACTCAGGAATAACAACAAAAAGGCGGTCAGCCATGTTCAAAACACACAAAGTACGTCAAGCCGGGCTCATTCTCTTCGCCACGACATTGCTGTTGATCTTGCCGAACTTGTCGCGTCTGTTCGGTTGAACCTCGTTGTGGCTCTTTGCGGTCGTGCGCAGGTAATCTGCCAGCCCTGATGGTTGGAGATTGCCCATGCGCCGCTGCCTCGTCCTGTTATCGACCCTGCTCTGCCTGCCCCTGCAGGCGGCGCAATTGACCCTGGAACTGGGCAACGGCAGTCGTCATTGGCAAAGCGCCGAACTGCTCGCCCATCCCCAGGCCCGGGACATCCGCATCGATGACGATGTGTCCTACAAGAAAACCATGCACTACCGCGCGGTGCCGCTGGCTGCGCTGTTACCGGGCATAACGCCCCAGGACCACCTGCAGGCCGTGGCCGAGGACGGCTTTGCTGCCGAAATGCCCGCCGCCCCCTTGCTCAAGGACGGCCCGAGTCGCGCCTGGCTGGCCATCGAAGACCCGGCCAGGCCCTGGCCTCCCCTGGGCAATGGCAAGCACAGCGCCGGCCCTTTCTATCTGGTCTGGACCCAGCCGCAAGCCGGGCGTATCAGCCCGGAACAGTGGCCCTTCCAGGTGGCCAGCATCCGTCGCCTGGCGCCGGTGGCCGAGCGTTTTCCCGCACTGTTGCCGGCATCGACCCTGGCCGCCGACGACCCGGTCAACCTCGGTTTCACCCTGTTCCAGAAAAACTGCCTGGCCTGCCACCGCCTCAACGGCGCGGGCGACGCGCAGTTCGGCCCAGACCTGAACCTGCCTCACAATCCCACCGAATATTTCCAGCCGGCCTTCCTGCGTCGCTATATCCGCGACCCGCAGAGCCTGCGCCAGTGGCCCCAGGGGAAAATGCCCGGTTTCAGCAGTACGGTACTCAGCGACACGGAACTGGACGCACTGCTTGCCTACCTGGCGCATATGGCCACGCGCAAGCCTTGAGGGTGGGGTGTAAAGGTACTCAGGAAAGGGAAAGCGACTCACAGAGGGCGGGTCAGGCCGCCCCCGTGCGCCTTGTATTCAAGCCAGCTGGCGCTCCTGTTTGACGCCCCAGCCTTCGATTTCCCCGCCCAGGGGAGCGATCACCGCTTCGAAGTTCTGCTCGAATTCGTCGATGCCGCCGTAGGTGGCGTACATCACCTTGCTCAACTCCAGGTGCCAGGCACCATCGTCGCGCTCATGCACCTGGGCGCTGAGCGATTCGCCACGAAACTGTCCCGCTGCCCGTCGTGCCCGCGCCTCATCGGGAAAAACCGCATAGAACTCAATGGGATGGATCTGGGCGAAGTTGAACCCGCCTTCTTTCATCCGGCGCAATACCGTGCTGCTGATGTCCTCGTATTGGCTGCTCATGAATCGTCCTCCTGATTACTGATTGGATAGACTTTCAGTGCAAAACGCACCTGCCCGCCACACAAGCCGTGCGGGGGCAATTCGAGCTGAATGCATGACGTGGATCGGCAAGCCCGGGCTGGGGTAAATCCGGCCCGACCTTGTTTGCAGCGTAGCGCTTTGGCGCCAAGGGTGCCAGCCAGCTGGGCGTTTCAGGGCGCTTCGGTGATCGAGGTGACCTCCACGCCGTTCTGCTCCTTGAGCCATTTGGCCGTGGGCATGCTGTCGCGGCCATCGAAATCATTGAGGTCCAGTTCGTCCATGACCGGAAACAGATGGCTGCGGACCAGGCGCGCAGCCTCCTCGAGCGTGGGTGGTTGTTCGCTGGTGTAGGGCAGCGAGGCTCGCTCGCCTTTCTGATCAACAAAGGTAATGACCCAGTCTTTCATTGGACTCTCCTCTGCACTGATCAACAACAACTTACCTTCCGTTGACTCGCATGGCCGCGAATTGTTCAGCCACGGTCCAGCCAACCCGCAAAAAAAAAGAGGCCCTGAAGGGCCTCTTTTTATTCAGTGTAGCGTTCGCTCACTTACTTGGGCGTACCGTGGACGACACCGGCGGTGTTATCCAGCAGGCTCTTGGTCGCGGTCTGGATGAACGACTCGAGCTTGTGGGTCAGGTCCTTCTGGTCCGGGCTTTCGATCAGCTCGGCCTTGAAGTTGGCGCCCAGTTCGTAGCGATACATGCGCGGCGACATGTCCTTGGACTCGATCAGGATGCGGTCACCCTTGACCAGGCCGACGATCTGCTCGCTGCCCGACGGCTTGATCATGCCGAAGCCTGGGTCGCCCGCCGGCAGGTTGAGCAGATCACGGCCCCAGCACTGGTGACGGGTTTCGCCGCCCAGGCGGCCCATGATGGTCGGCACGATGTCGATCTGGGTACCTACGGTGTGGTTGACCGCACCGAACTTCTCCTGGATGCCAGGGGCGATCAGCAGCAGCGGCACGTTGAAGCGGCCCAGGTCCAGCTCGGTGACTTGCTGGTGGTTGCCGAAGCCGTGGTCGCCGACGATGACGAACAGGGTTTCCTTGAAGTACGGCTCCTTGCGCGCCTTCTCGAAGAACTGGCCCAGGGCCCAGTCGGAGTAACGCATGGCGGTCAGGTGCTGGTCGAGACGGCCCTGGCCGGTCACGGCCTCTACCGGCAGCTGGGCCGGCAACGCATACGGGGTATGGTTGGACAGCGTCTGCAGCAGGGCATAGAACGGTTTCTTGCCGTAGTTCTTGGCCAGCTCTTCGGCGCCACGGTCGAACATGTCCTGGTCGGACACGCCCCAGGTCGGATCGGAGAACACCGGATTGACGAAGTCGTTACGGCCAATGAAGGTGGTCATGCCCTGGTTGCCGAAGAACCCGGACTGGTTGTCCCAGGCGAAGTCGCCGTTGTAGACGTAGACATCGTCATAGTCACGGGCGCTGAGCAGTGCCGGCAGGCCCGACAGCTTGTGGCCGCCTTCTGGGGTCTGCATCAGGTACTCGAAACCTGGCAGGTTCGGGTAGCAGGCCATGGTGGCGAACATACCCTGGTGGGTGTGGGTGCCGTTGGAGAAGAAACGGTCGAACAACAGCCCTTCCTTGGCCAGCTTGTCGAAGTACGGGGTGATGTTGTTCGGGCTGCCCAGGGCGCCCACCGAGTGACCGGCGAAGCTCTCCATGAGGATCACCACGACGTTCTTGATCGGCAGGGTGTTGTCGGCCGGCGGGGTGAAATCGCGGCGAATGGCGGCGCTGTCGGCATCGACCAGTTTGTCGTTGTCGGTCAGCAGCATGTCGCGCACGGTCTGGGTGGCCAGGGTCTGCTCGATGGTCGATTTCCAGACGTTGGCACGGTCTTCGCCGAAACGGCTCTTGGCGGCATCGATCAGGGTCAGGGTGCCGTTGAGGCCCAGCTGGTTGACGAAGTTCGAGTCAGTGGTGAAGGCATCGCCCCAGCGCATCGGCGGACCCTGGCGCAGGGTGCCGCGAGCGGCGACGACGGCCACCAGCAGGACCATGAAGAACACCACGCCACGCACGTACCAGGGGGCGACGCTGCGGCTGCCGGCCACTTTACTCTCATAGACGCCACGGGGACGGGTCAGGCGGTCGATGCCCTTGAACAGCAGGCTCAGCAGCCAGGTGCCGACAATCCACGCCAGCAGGTAACGCACCACCGGGAAGCCGTACCAGAGCATGCTCAGTACGGTCTTGGGATCTTCCTTGATGTACTGGAACACCAGGCCGTTCAGGCGCTGGTGGAACTCGCGGTAGAAGTCCATCTCCATGAGGCCGAGGAACATCACGACGCTCGAACCCAGGGTCAGCCACAGGCGGAACAGGCCGCGCGCAGCCATGGCCCGGGCGCTGAGGACGGCCAGCAGCAGCGGAATGCTCAGGTAGACCACCACCCGCAGGTCGAAGCGCAGGCCGTTGAGGAAACCCTCGGCCACGGTCGACATTGGTGTGTTACCAATCATGTCATTGTTGTAGATCAGCAGGCCCAGGCGGACCAGGCTGAGCATCAGCATGATGACCAGGCCACACAGCAAGGTGTAGGCCAGGTGCGATTTTAGCGTCGGTTGCAGCGGGCGCGACGCGGCCCGCTGGTCACTCAAGGCGTCCGTGTTAGCCATGGATTGGAGGATCCCTAGGATTCAAATTCAAGAAAGGCAAAAAAAGCGAAGCGGCAAATGTGCACTAAACCCGAGGGCAATGCACGGCCATTCGGCGAACGGATAATTGCGCGCGCGGATTTTCCATAATCGAATGTGAAAATTTCGTTGATAACAGCCTTGGGCGGCGACTTGCGCTATCGTGGTCGTTCATTCATTACCCAGGCGAAGCGCCATGTATTACCGCTACCAGCCCAGTCCGCTCGGCCCGTTGTTGCTGGCCGGCGATGAACAGGGTCTGCACCTGGTGCACATGGACGCCATGCAGGCCTGGGAACTGCCGGACACCTGGCAACCGGCCGGCCGGCAACTGGATGAAGTGGCCCGGCAACTGGACGAGTACTTCGCCGGCCAGCGCGAGCAATTCGAGCTGGCACTGGCGCCGCTGGGCACGGCCTTCCAGCGCGAAGTCTGGCAGGCCTTGCAGCGCATCCCCTACGGCACCACCTGCAGTTATGCCGAGCTGGCCCAACGTATCGGCCGCCCACGGGCGGTGCGCGCGGTCGGCACGGCCAACGGTGCCAACCCGATCGCGATCATCGTGCCCTGCCATCGGGTCATCGGCAGCAATGGCACCTTGACCGGCTACGCCGGCGGCGTGGAGCGCAAGCAGCTGTTGCTGGAGCTGGAAGGCGCCTGGCTGATCTGATCACTGTGGGAGCGGGCTTGCCCCGCGATTGCGTGCGTTCAGGTACACCGCAATCGCGGGGCAAGCCCGCTCCTACAGACGGTCAAGCACCGACAGCGGTTACAGGCGCACATTCCCCCGTGGCCCGGCGATCGCCCAGATGATCAGCCCCAGCACCGGCAGCAGCAGGATCAACAGGATCCAGAGAATCTTCGGCCCCATGGCCACGCCGCTTTTCAGCACATTGATGATCGCCCAGATATCCAGGGCGAGGATGATCAGCCCCACCAGGCCGTTGAATGTGGAACCCATTGTTTCGCTCCAGCGCGTAAGTGTGCCCAAAGGATAGTTGGCTATAAGGCCCATAGAAGGGAATCGTTGGCCGGGTTGCGACACCGCTGGTTACACTCGAGCCAAAGAATCCTGCCCCGAGAGGTCGTCATGCCCCCCGCCCAAAGCGCCGCCAGCCCGGCACCCGTGTCACTGCTCAATGCCTGGGTGCAACAGGCACAAGCCGCGCCGTGGCTCAGCGCCGGCCTGGGCCTGAGCCTGCTGGCCGTGCTCGGCCTGCTGCTGGCCAGCGCCTGGAACGCGGTGCACGGCGATCACCAGCACAACCTGCAGCTGGCAACGCTCGGCGGTCTGGCCGGATTTGCCGCCACCGCCCTGGGCGCCATCATGGCCGTGGTGCTGCGTGATGTCAGCGCCCGCAGCCAGGATGTGATGCTCGGCTTCGCCGCCGGAATGATGCTCGCCGCCAGTTCCTTCTCCCTGATCCTGCCAGGCCTGGACGCCGCCCGCGAGATCACCGGCAATGGTCCCTTTGCGGCATTGACCGTGGTGGTCGGCATGGGCCTGGGCGTGTTGCTGATGCTGGGCCTGGACCGCTTCACCCCGCACGAGCATGAAAGCACCGGCCCCTGCGGGCCACAGGCCGAACGGATCAACCGGGTCTGGCTGTTCGTGCTGGCGATCACCCTGCACAACCTGCCCGAGGGCATGGCCATCGGCGTGAGTTTCGCCAATGGCGACCTCGCTGTCGGCCTGCCGCTGACCAGCGCCATCGCCATCCAGGACATTCCCGAAGGCCTGGCCGTGGCCCTGGCTTTGCGTGCCACGGGCTTGTCGAGCTTCAAGGCGGCGTTGGTGGCCATCGGCTCGGGCCTGATGGAGCCGCTGGGCGCCATCATTGGCCTAGACATTTCCACCGGTTTTGCCATCGCCTACCCAGTGAGCATGGGTCTGGCTGCCGGCGCCATGATCTTCGTGGTGTCCCACGAGGTCATCCCGGAAACCCATCGCAACGGCCACCAGACCTCGGCGACCCTGGGCCTGATGGGCGGCTTTGCGGTAATGATGTTCCTCGACACCGCCCTCGGTTAAACGTGCACCGCCACCCGCAGCGCCTCCAGGGCAGGTGCTGCGGCGATCTTGAGTGCCTCGCAGAGTTCCAGCACCCGCGCCAGGTCGTTGTTGCCGACCATGACCATCTGCAGTTCGTCATCGAGCAACTGACTGAAATTCACCAGCACATAGCCCCCCTGCTCCTTGTTCAACGCCCCCATCTGCACCTGGATGCGGTTGAGCGCGGTCAGCGGATCGACCTTGGCCAGTTGCTTGGGCTGGAGGTTGAAAGCCACGCTCTTGTCGAAAGAAGCGACGATTTGGGCGAACAGGTCTTTGTAGCTGTCGGCCTGGAACAGCACGGTGTCCGGCAGGCTGCCCACCACGATCCATTCGCCCAGGGAGAACGGGAAGCTGTCGTCGTAGTTGATATCGGGATTGGCGGCGAGAAAGGCTTGCGGGTCGGCATAGGCCTGGACGGCTTCGTCGGCGATGCGCTCGATTTCGTCCTCGCGCATGCAGCCAGCGCTGATTTTGCCGATGAGTTCGACCAGTTGGGATTTCATGAAGGGGCCCTGCGACGATAAAAAAAGTCGCCAAGGATAGCCGCAAAAGCCCCCCGGGGGTTAGCCGGCCAGCGCCTTCAGCTGTGCGGCGGTGTCGTTGGCGCCCATGGCCTGGGCAGCACCCAGGGCGGAAATACCCCTGGCATCCTGGCGCTGCGGATCGGCGCCCTGGCCCAGCAGGTACTCGACTATGGCGCTGCGGTTGAACATGGCCGCCATCATCAGCGCGGTGCGCCCATCGGCCCCGGCCGAATCCACGGCTACCCCCCGCTCCACCAGCAAGCGGACCATGGCCAGGTCACCCTTGAAGGCTGCACCGGCCAGGGGCAACTGGCCGTTGTCATTGGCGATCATCGGGTCGGCGCCGTGTTCGAGCAGAACCCGGACGGCCTCGACATGACCGTGATAGCTGGCGAGCATCAACAAGGTATCGCCCTTGTGGTTGCGCAGGTTGGCCGGCAGGCCGCTGTCGAGCAAACGCGCGAGCATCGCGTCATCACCCTGGCGCGCCCGGTCGAAAACCGCCTCGGCAAACGCGTCGGTTTGATCGTCGTTGATGGGAGTGGCGCTACGTTGATCGGACATGGGGAACCTCCTGGCAGCCGGAAAAGCCCAAGTATTTGCCAGGGACGATTGCCGGTCCATTGTGGATAACCCATGGTGCCGACAGAGCAATTCTATTGGCGGGGAATCTTGCAAAATGCAGGGTGCCAGGTGCACGACCTTGCACATTGCACGGCGGCCTGATTCCAAAGCAAGATGTAAGACATTGATTAACAAGAAAATTATTAATCACAAAAGGCTGGCACAGTCGCTGCACCCATCACTCCATGTCTGCCATCCACAGCCAGGAGTTGATATGGACCTCATCCAGGAAAAATTCGCCTCGGTATTTTCCGCCTACGACGTGACCACCCAGGCGCGTCCCGATGGTGGCATCCTGCTGACCTTGCGTGCGGCAGATGGCAAGCAGGTCAGGCGCTCGATTTCCTACGGCCAGCTGCACAGCGCCGAACAACTGACCTGGGCGATCAGTGCGATTCGCCGCGACCTGGCCGAGCAGGCCAGCGAGTTGCCGATGATTTCCAGGCTGCAGAGCCAGCAGCGGTTTGCGCTGCCGACCTATCGTTGAATTGCGTGGAGTCCCATCGCGGGGCGAGCCCGCTCCCACAGGCCCCTTGAGTCAATCGTCCAGTCGGGCAAAGGACTCGGCGATGGGTTCGCCGCTGTACACCGCAGCCCCGCCCTGGGCATCGCGGTTGAACAAGCGGATCACCACGAAATGCGGGTTCTCGCCCATGTCGACCCAGTGCCGGGTGCCCGCCGGCAGCACGATCAGGTCGTTTTTCTCGCACGCCACGGCATAGACATAGTCACCGACACGCAGGGTGAACATCCCGCGACCGGCAACGAACAGGCGCACCAGATCTTCTTCGAGGGTACATTCGCGCAACTCGACCGCTTGCGGTTCCTGGCTGCTGACACGTTCGACATCGACGCTGCGATAGCCACCTGCGGTCATCAGCCGGTCGATATCGCCCTGGTAGGCGGCGATCAGCGCTTCATCGCTGGCATCCGACGCAATCGGCGCGGCCTGCCAGCGCTCGAAACGCACGCCCTGCTCGGCCAGGGTCGCGGCGATGTCCTCGGCGTGGGTCAGGACCTTGTTGGGAATGTCCGGGGTGGAGCAGTGGTAAACAGTCAGGCTCATGCCCTGTCCTCTTTCATTCGGGTCGCCATGATAACGGCTGCAGCCAGGGCTGCGACGCTGGCAATACTAAAGGTGGTAGCCGGCCCCAGCAGGTTCCAGCTGTAGCCTGAATACAGGGCGCCCAGGGCGCCGCCGGTGCCCGCCAGCGCGGCGTACAGGGCCTGGCCCTGGCCTTGCTGGCGCGCCCCGAAACTGCGTTGCACGAAGGCAATGGACGCTGCATGGAAACTGCCGAAGGTGGCCGCATGCAGGACCTGGGCAAACAGCAGGATCCACAGGTGTTCGGCGAAATTGCCCAGCAGCAGCCAGCGCAACGCCGCCAGGGCGAAACTGGCCATCAGCACCCGACGCAGGGAAACCCGGGCCAGGATCCAGCTCATGGCCAGGAACATCAGCACTTCGGCCACCACGCCCAGGGCCCAGAGCATACCGATGATGCCGCGGCTGTAGCCCAGATGCTCCAGGTGCAGGGTCAGGAAGGTGTAATAAGGCCCGTGGCTGAGCTGCATCAGCGCCACGCAGATATAGAACGCCGCGACGCCCGGGCTGGCCAACTGCTTGAGAAAGCCTGCGCCGCCGCTGCGCTCGTTCTGCCCGGGGGGCTGGGCGTTGGGCACCCAGAGGCTGGCCAGGACAATACCGGCCATGATGATGACCAGGGTCTGCGGGTAGACATCCAGGCTCAACCCGTCGAACAGACGCCCCAGGCCGACCACGGTGAGGATGAAACCGATCGAGCCCCACAGGCGGATCTGGCTGTAACGCGCCGTCTGCCCCTGCAAGTGCGCCAGGGTGATGACCTCGAACTGCGGCAGCACCGCGTGCCAGAAGAACGCATGCAGGGCCATGACCAGCGCCAGCCAGGCGTAGCTCTTGTCGAAGAAGATCAGGGAAAAGGTCGCCAGGGTCGACAGCGCCCCCAGGCGCACGATCAACAGGCGCTGGCCACTGCGGTCACCGAGCCAGCCCCACAGGTTGGGGGCGATGCAGCGCATCAGCATGGGGATGGCCACCAGCTCGCCGATACGCGCGCTGGAGAACCCCAGGTGATCGAAATACAGCGCCAGGAAAGGCGCTGTAGAGCCGAGCAAGGCGAAGTAGAACAGGTAGAAACTGGACAGTCGCCAGTAGGGAATCGGCGCCACGGCTCAGCAAGCCGCGGCGCGCAGGACGGCTACCGGCATTACAGCTGGCCCAGTACCGGCGTGTTCACCTTCACATCGGCGTTCTGCCCGCGATGACGCAGCAAATGATCCATCAGCACGATGGCCATCATCGCCTCGGCGATCGGCGTGGCGCGGATGCCCACGCACGGATCGTGACGCCCCTTGGTGATCACTTCCACCGGATTGCCATGGATGTCGATGGACCGGCCGGGGGTGGTGATGCTCGAGGTCGGCTTCAGGGCCAGGTGGGCGACGATCGGCTGGCCGGAGGAAATGCCACCGAGGATGCCGCCGGCGTTGTTGCTGAGGAAACCTTGCGGGGTCATCTCGTCGCGGTGCTCGGTGCCGCGCTGGGCGACGCTGGCGAAACCGGCGCCGATCTCCACGCCCTTGACCGCGTTGATGCTCATCAGCGCGTGGGCGAGCTCCGCATCCAGGCGATCGAAGATCGGCTCGCCCAGGCCCGGCATCACGCCTTCGGCGACCACGGTAATCTTCGCCCCCACCGAGTCCTGGTCACGGCGCAGCTGGTCCATGTAGGCCTCCAGCTCCGGCACTTTGTCCGGGTCGGGGCTGAAGAAGGCGTTCTGTTCCACCGAGTCCCAGGTCTTGAACGGAATCTCGATCGGGCCCAGCTGGCTCATGTAGCCGCGAATGCGAATGCCCTGGGTGGCCAGGTATTTCTTGGCGATGGCACCGGCCGCCACGCGCATGGCGGTTTCCCGCGCCGAGCTGCGGCCACCGCCACGGTAGTCGCGCTCGCCGTACTTGTGGTGATAGGTGTAGTCGGCGTGGGCCGGGCGGAACAGGTCCTTGATCGCCGAGTAGTCCTTGGACTTCTGGTCGGTGTTGCGAATCAGCAGGCCGATGGCGCAACCGGTGGTGCGCCCTTCGAAGACCCCGGAGAGGATCTCGACTTCATCGGCTTCCTGGCGCTGGGTGGTGTGCCGGCTGGTGCCGGGCTTGCGCCGGTCGAGGTCGTGCTGCAGGTCGGCCAGGGAAATTTCCAGGCCCGGCGGACAGCCATCGACAATGGCGACCAACGCCGGACCATGGCTTTCGCCAGCGGTGGTGACAGTGAACAGCTTGCCGTAGGTATTGCCGGACATGCAGGACGCTCCGCGAATCAGCCTGATTTGAACAAGGCCGCCAGTATACGCAGGCTAACCATTCAGTTCATCCCTGATGGCGAACCTTCTGCCCGGACGCAGGTCAAAAAGCCATCTCCTCGATAGTGGCCCCCTGATGTTGCGCGTTCTCGCGGTACTCGCCCTGCTCTTCAGTGGCCTGGTCCAGGCGGCTGCGCCCACGGTCCTGCAACGACCGATCAGTCTCGATACCGGCAACGGCACGTTGTATGGCAGCCTGTTGCTGCCGCGCAGCGAGCAACCGCCGCCGGTGGTGTTGATCATCCCCGGCTCCGGCCCCACCGACCGCAACGGCAACAACCCCGACGGCGCCCACACCGACAACCTCAGGCAACTGGCCCTGGTGCTGGCGAAAAACCACATCGCCAGCGTGCGCTACGACAAGCGCGGCGTGGCCGCGAGCCTCGCGGCGACGCCGGACGAGCGCGACCTGACGGTCGAAGCCTACGTCGCCGATGCCGTGGCCTGGAGCCACAAGCTCAAGGCCGACCCGCGCTTCGGCCCGCTGATTCTGCTCGGCCACAGCGAAGGCGCACTGATTGCCAGCCTGGCCGCCCAGCCGGCTGGTGCCAGCGCCTTGATCAGCGTGGCCGGCAGTGGCCGGCCGATCGACGAGGTCTTTCGCAGCCAGATCGTCGAGCGCCTGGCCGATCGCTACGTGGCGCCGGCCACCCAGATTCTCGACAACCTGAAGGCCGGACGGGTCTCCTACAGCGTCCCCGCGCCCTTGCGCGATGTATTGCGCCCCAGCGTCCAGCCCTACCTGATCTCACTGTTCCGCCAGGATCCGGCAGCAGCGTTTGCCCAGGTCAAGGTACCGGCCCTGATCATCCAGGGCACCCACGATATCCAGGTCGACGTCAGCAATGCCGAACGCCTCAAGGCCGCCAGGCCCGATGCCGAGCTGGTGCTGATTCCCGGCATGAACCATATGCTGCGCATTGCCCCGCAGGACGCCCGCCTGCAACGCGAGGCGTACCTGAACCCGCAACTGCCGCAAGCCAGCGAGCTGGGTGAGCGGATCTTCGACTTTATCCACAGGCTCCCGGCCGCTTGAACGCCACAGGGCGAAATTCCACCTCCAGTCCTGAACGATCCTGCCGATAAGCCGGTGCTGGCATGGAGATTGTGTCCAGCCTGCTGCGCACAAGAGGATTGCCGTGATGACTGAAGCCGCCCCCCAGGAAGCCCTTGATACGCCAGAGGCCGCGTCGGTACCTGCCCCGCTGCCCTGGGCCGAGGTCGCCCCGGAGCATTTCCAGATGCTGCGCCTGGCGCCGCTGCCCACCGACCGCAACAGCGGTGCCCGGCCGCTGCGTTTCGTCCAGTACGGCTATGCCGAGCGCCACAACAAGGACCTGAGCCTGCTGCGCCTGGCCATCCAGCTGCCGGGGCAGAAGGTGCGCAAGGAACAGAACCACCTGGACATCTGGGTCGACCATCAGGAAAAAAGTGTGCGCGTCGGTCCCGACAGCGGCCTGCAGATCGAGCCCTTGAACCGTGGCCTGGGGCGTTTCCTGCTGGCCCAGGCCGTGATCTGGGCCCAGCGCAAGTGGTCGCACTACCGGGTCGAGGGCGCGGCCCTGGCGAACAAGGACGCGCTCAACGAAGACACCCGCCTGCGCCGCGACCATGTGTTGCACAGCCATGGCCTGGAGGTTGAGTACGCCGATGCCCAGCACCTCAAGGGGCGCTACGTCGAGCTGCAGGTGGGCGAACTCAAGGGGGGATGGAACAGTGAAAAGGTGCAGCGCATCGAGATCCTCGATGCTGCCCAGATGCTCCAGCAGGCCGACCAGAACCTGCAGGAAAAGGAAGCGCAGCTGCGCGAGCGTGACGAGCGAGTCAGCAAGTACCGCCGCGAAGACAGCGGCTTGCGCTTCACCATCACCTGCCTGGTGGCCTTTGCGGTGTTCCAGGCCGGGCTGCTGATCTGGATTGCCACCCACCGCTGAAAGCCATCGCGGGGCAAGCCCGCTCCCACGGTAGGAGCGGGCTTGCCCCGCGAAAAATCACACCTTACACCCGCGAAGCAAACAGCCCCTGATGCTGGCGGCACTGCTCGGCCGTGAGCATGAACACCCCGTGCCCGCCACGCTCGAATTCCAGCCAGGTGAAATCCACCTCCGGGTACAACGCCTCGACATGCACCTGGCTGTTGCCCACTTCGACGATCAGCAGGCCTTTTTCGCTCAGGTGATCCGCCGCCTCGGCCAGCATCCGCCGTACCAGGTCCAGGCCATCGTTGCCGCAGGCCAGTCCCAGCTCCGGTTCGTGATGGTATTCCTCCGGCATGTCGGCGAAATCTTCGGCATCGACATAGGGTGGGTTGGACAGGATCAGGTCGAAACGCTGGCCCGGCAAACCTTCGAAACCATCGCCCTGCACGGTGTACACCCGCTCGTCGAGGCCATGGCGCTCGATGTTCTGGTTGGCCACTTCCAGCGCTTCGAACGACAGGTCGGCCAGCACCACCTCGGCATCCGGGAACACCTCGGCACTGACGATACCGATGCAGCCGGAGCCGGTGCACAGGTCGAGGATGCGCGCAGGCTCGTTCGCCAGCCACGGCTCAAAACGCTTTTCGATCAGCTCGCCGATGGGCGAGCGTGGAATCAGCACGCGCTCGTCGACGATGAACGACAAGCCGCAAAACCATGCCTCGCCCAGCAGGTAGGCAGTCGGCACGCGGTCTTCGATGCGCCGCTTGAGCAGGCGCTGCAGGTGCACGACCTCGTCCTCTTCCAGCTGGCAGTCAAGGTAGCTGTCGGCAATTTCCCAGGGCAGGTGCACCGAGCCCAGCACCAGCAGCCGCGCCTCGTCCCAGGCGTTGTCGGCGCCATGCCCGAAAAACAGGCCATGCTCATGGAAACGGCTGACAGCCCAACGGATATGATCGCGCAGGGTGCGCAGGCGAGAAGTGATCACGACAGACTCCTTGAAAGACGACCTGCGATTCTACCAGCCCGGTCAAGGAAAAGGTCGGCAAAACGCCTTGTAAGTTTTTCACCGGCATGGCTGCAGGCCACTAACCACGCCGCTTGTACGCGAAGCGATTCACATAAGCGCTCAGGCAAGGGACAATAGGTGAAAAGCCCTATCCAAAGGAGCCCTTGATGTCTGTTCCAACGACGATGTTCCACCTCAGTGGCCGCGGCTACCCGCCAGCCAAACTGAGCAATGCCAGCCTGGTCATTATCGACGCGCAAAAAGAGTACCTCAGCGGTCCGCTGGCGCTGTCGGGCATGGACGAGGCGGTGAAGAACATCGCTAAAATGCTCGAGGCTGCGCGCAAGGCCGGTCGCCCGATCATCCACGTGCGCCACCTGGGCACGGTCGGTGGCCTGTTCGATCCCCAGGGCCCGCGCGGCGAGTTCATCCCAGGCCTGGAACCCCGGGGCGACGAGGTGATCATCGAAAAGCGCATGCCCAACGCGTTCAAGAACACCCAGCTGCATGAAACCCTGCAACGCTTCGGTCACCTGGACCTGATCGTCTGCGGTTTCATGAGCCATTCCAGTGTCAGCACCACCGTGCGCCGGGCCAAGGACTATGGTTACCGTTGCACCCTGATCGAGGATGCCTGCGCCACCCGTGACCTGCCATTCAAGGACGGTGTCATTCCCGCTGCGCAGATCCAGCAGAGCGAGATGGCGATCATGGCCGACAACTTCGCCTGCGTGGCCCCCACCAGCAGCCTGATCTGAGCGGTCGGGCGACGGGCTGGCGGAACCACCTTGCGGCTTTTCGGTCAAACTCCGGATATCCATAGAGGAAATCGGCATGAAGTTGTCCGACGGTTTCGATGCCAAACGCTTGCGCCAGCGTGAGCCACGCAACTGGGGCGCACGCCTGGCGGCAGCCTTTTCGGCGCTGCTGGCGACCCTGGGTGTGCTCCTGGCCATGGCCGGCACCGCCAGCCTGCTCGGCAATCCCGAGGCGCTGGCCGAGCTCAATGCCAACCGCTCCGGGGCCGCGGTGATCCTCGCCGCCGGCCTGTTGTTGCTGTACCTGGGCGTCTGGTTCTGGCGCCGCAGCCGTCTGCGCCTGCGCCGCAGCCGCGAGCTGAACCTGTCGCCGCACCTGATGAAGAAACACGATTGACTGCAACCTGTGGAGGAGTCGCGTAAACTGCGCCGCCCAGGCGGAGGCTTACATGCAAGACGACGATTTTTCCCTGTTCAAGAGCGAGATGCGCGGCGTCAAGCCGATCAAGCATGATCGCGCCGAGGTCGGCAAGCCCAAGGCCGACCGCAAGCAGCTGGCCGGCCTGCGCCAGGCGGCCACCGTACGAAGCGACCAGAGTGTGGTCGATGGTCTTTCCGACCAGTTCGTCATCGATGTCGGCCCCGAGGATGATCTGCACTGGCGCCGTGATGGCGTGCAGGAAAGCCAGATGCGCAAGCTCAAGCTGGGCCAGATCGCATTCGAAGGCAGTCTCGACTTGCACGGTATGAATGTCGAGAAGGCCCGCGAGACCCTCTGGGCCTTCCTCGCCGAGGCCACCCGCTTCGAAGTGCGCTGCGTGCGGGTCACCCACGGCAAGGCCGTGCGCCTGGATGGCAAGAAGCCGATGATCAAGAGCCACGTCAACACCTGGCTGCGCCAGCACCCGCAAGTACTGGGCTTTACCTCATGCCAGGCCCGCCATGGCGGCACCGGCGCGGTGTATGTCATGCTCAAACGAACCATGCTCGAAGGCCGTGACGAGTAACGCCGTACTTGCAGCGCCGTCACAGCCGCCGTACCCTTCGCGTTTGCGATAAATACCACAGGTAGATCCATGTCCCTGGAACAGAACTACACCGCTATCCTCGGCCAGATCGGCGAGGACGTCTCCCGCGAGGGCCTGCTCGACACGCCCAAGCGGGCTGCGAAGGCCATGCAGTACCTTTGCCGCGGTTATGAACAAACCCTGGAAGAAGTCACCAACGGCGCCCTGTTCAGCTCCGATAACAGTGAAATGGTCCTGGTCAAGGACATCGAGCTGTACTCGCTGTGCGAACACCACATGCTGCCGTTCATCGGCAAGGCCCATGTCGCCTACATTCCCGATGGCAAGGTCCTGGGCCTGTCGAAGGTAGCGCGGATCGTCGACATGTACGCACGTCGCCTGCAGATCCAGGAGAACCTCAGCCGCCAGATCGCCGAGGCGGTCCAGCAGGTCACCGGCGCCCTGGGCGTGGCAGTGGTCATCGAAGCCAAGCACATGTGCATGATGATGCGCGGCGTCGAGAAGCAGAACTCGACCATGATCACCTCGGTCATGCTCGGTTCGTTCCGTGCAAACGCCGCCACCCGCAGCGAGTTCCTCAGCCTGATCAAGTAAGCAGGCGCGTCATCGAGCCGACCCACCGTGGTCGGCTTTTTTCATTCCCAGGAGTTGCCATGATCGTCAAAGCACTGCGTGTGGGCCTTGGCCAGTTGATCGTATTCGCCGACTGGATCAGTCGCCCGGCCAAGCTCAAGCGCGACCCCGCGGCCCAGGCCAAGGTCGAGCAACAGGCCAAGGGCCTGAGCCTGTATCAGTTCCACGCCTGCCCGTTCTGTGTGAAAACCCGCCGCACCCTGCACCGCCTGAATGTGCCGGTGGCCCTGCGCGATGCCAAGAACGACGAACAGCACCGCCAGGCCCTGCTCGCCGAGGGCGGCAAGGTCAAGGTGCCGTGCCTGCGCATCGAAGAAGGCGGCAAGACCACCTGGATGTACGAATCCAAGGTGATCATCGACTACCTCAACAAGCGTTTCGCTGCCTGATCGTTCAACCGATCATGGGCACATGACGGGGATGGCTGGCGACACGCTCCAGCCATTCCTTCACCGCCGGGTAACCCTCCAGGTCAAAGCCCCCCTGCTGGGCGACATGGGTGTAGGCATACAGCGCGACGTCGGCGATCGAGTAGCTTTCGCCAACCAGGTATGGGGTTAGCTGCAACTGCTTCTCCATCACCCGCAGGGCCTTGTAACCGCCCTTGTGCAAGGTCTTGTACTCCTCGATGCGTTCCTGCGGCAGCCCCAGGTAGAACTGGATGAAGCGCGCCACGGCAATGTACGGCTCGTGGCTGTACTGCTCGAAGAACTGCCATTGCAGCACCTGGGTACGCAAGCGTGGCGAGCTGGGCAGAAACTCGCTGCCATCGGCGAGGAAGTTGAGGATCGCGTTGGATTCCCACAGGTAGGTACCGTCTTCGAGCTCCAGCACCGGCACCTTGCCGTTGGGGTTCATGGACAGGAACGCCGGGGTTTCCGTCTCGCCCTTGAGGATATCCACCGAATGCCACTCGTACGGCAGGTCGAGCAGATGCAACATCAGCTTGACCTTGTAGCAGTTGCCCGACTGGTAATCTCCATAAACCTTGTACATCGCTCCCCCCATTCAAAGGCGCAAACCTGGCCGCACTCATAGTTGGTGACTGTACGGCTAAATGCAATGCCTGCTGTATGGCAACGGTCAATAACCTGCGCGGTAGTCTGAAAAAACTGCTTACACCTAGAACAAGGATCGACCCCCATGTCCGATGCCACTTCCGCGCAATTGCGCCCGTTGGCCGACTCTTCGCCCTCAGCCGTCGTCGCCGGCTTCATCGCCATGATGACCGGCTACACCAGCTCCCTGGTGCTGATGTTCCAGGCCGGCCAGGCCGCGGGCCTGACCAGCGGGCAGATTTCCTCCTGGATCTGGGCACTGTCGATCGGCATGGCCGTGTGCAGCATCGGCCTGTCCCTGCGCTACCGCACACCGATCACGGTGGCCTGGTCGACCCCTGGCGCGGCGCTGCTGATCACAAGCCTGGGCGGCGTCAGCTACGGTGAGGCCATTGGCGCCTACATCACCTGTGCGGTGCTGGTGGTGATTTGCGGCCTGACCGGCAGTTTCGAACGCCTGGTCAAGCGCATTCCCGCCTCGCTGGCCTCGGCCTTGCTGGCCGGTATCCTGTTCAAGATCGGCAGCGAGATCTTCATCGCCGCCCAGCACCGCACCGCCCTGGTGCTGGGGATGTTCTTCAGCTACCTGATCATCAAGCGCCTGTCGCCGCGCTATGCGGTGCTGGCAGCCTTGCTGGTGGGCACGGCCTTGTCCGGCGCCATGGGCCTGCTGGATTTCAGCGGATTCCGCCTGGAAGTGGCGACACCGGTATGGACCACGCCGAGCTTTTCCCTGGCGGCGACCATCAGCATCGGCATTCCGCTGTTCGTGGTGGCCATGACCTCGCAGAACATGCCCGGCGTCGCCGTGCTGCGCGCCGACGGTTACCAGGTGCCGGCCTCGCCGCTGATCTCGGTCACCGGCCTGGCCTCGCTGGTGCTGGCGCCCTTCGGCTCCCACGGCATCAACCTGGCGGCCATCAGCGCCGCCATCTGCACCGGCCCCCACGCCCATGAAGACCCGAACAAGCGCTACACCGCCGCGGTCTGGTGCGGCGTTTTCTACGGTATCGCCGGTATCTTCGGCGCCACCCTGGCCGCCCTCTTCGCCGCCCTGCCCAAGGAACTGGTGCTGTCGATTGCCGCCCTGGCCCTGTTCGGCTCGATCATGAATGGCCTGACCGTGGCCATGAACGAGGCGAAGGAGCGCGAGGCGGCGTTGATCACCTTCATGGTCACCGCCTCGGGCTTTACCCTGTTCTCGATCGGCTCGGCGTTCTGGGGGATCGTGGCGGGCGTGCTGACCTTGATGATTCTCAACTGGCGCAAGGCTTGAAGGATCGCAGGCTCCCACACTCTGCCCCCGTGGGAGCAACTGTCTTTTGTAGGAGCGGGCTTGCCCCGCGATTGCAATCGGTCAGTTACATCGCATCGCGGGGCAA
>NZ_JALRNG020000069.1:0-14529 GCF_030272875.2 Pseudomonas sp. BJa5 | reverse complement strand
ATCGCCGAGTTCCGCGAAGCGGCGGCGAGCGCCAACATCCCGGTCGTTCAAGCGTAAGCTGAACCCTGGGTAAAAAACCCCGCCAATCGGCGGGGTTTTTTATTGGGCCCGCGGTGCGGGCCATCGCAGGCTTCGCCAGCTCCCACAGGCCTGCGTTCAGAACTTGACCTTGATACCGATCATGCCTTCATAGCTGCGGCTGTCCTTGTTGAATGCCTTCTGGTAACCGAGCGAGCCCGTCACCGTGGTGCGCTCATCGACCTGGTAGTCGACGCCCAGGTTCAGTTCGCCCCAGGTGCCGCTCATGTCCGTGCCAAAGGGGATGTAGCCATTGGCCGAGGAGAACTCGGTCTTGGCCTGGCCCTTGAACTCATGCCAGACGCTTGGGCGAACCCAGACATTGGTGCGGTGCACCTTGCCCTTGGCGTCTTCGCGGAACCAGTCCTTGTCTATGCGTACACCCAGGCGGCCGGTGAGCGAGTCGACGTCTTCGAAACGCACGTCCGATGCGTCATCATGGCTGTCGTCGACCTTGACCCTGGTGACGATCACCTGGGCCTGCGGCTCGATGTGCAGGGTCTTGTCCTTGTTCAGGTGCATCGGGTAGCCGCCTTCCAGCGAAGCCGTCACCCCACGGCCACGGGTCTTGAGCGCGTCCATGTCGTTGGGGCTGGCCTTGATGTCGAAGCGATTGAACTGCAGCACACCATCGAGGTACCAGCCTTCGGGGCCGAAGTGGGTCCAGTAGCCGCCGATGCCATAGGCGCGGACCAGATCATCGCCGGCACTGCTGCCGTTGGTGTGGTCGACGCTGCCGGCAATGCGCCCAACGTTCAGTGACAGGCCGGCCTGGTCGGTGCTGCCGTCGGTGTCTTCGTTGCGATAGAGGTCGGCACCGACCTGGAAGGCCTGCAGGCGGTAGTCGTAGCGGGCGCCCTCGCCCAGTTCGTCCTCGCCCTTGCGCAGGATCAGGCGACCCCAGCCCAGGGACGGGCCGTATTGTTCCAGCGCCTGGTCAGGCAGCGGGTCAGTGGCCAGCCGGCGTTCTTCGCCGACGCGCTCGTGCAGGGTATCGACCATGGCCCGGCTGTAGTTCAGCAGCATCGATGGCAAGGCACGGTACAGGGAGGTTTCCGGACGGTAGTTGGGCACCTGCGGACGAGCCGGGGCAACCGCTTGCTCGACCACGGGAACCAGCGGGGCGACAGGATCTTGCGGATCGACTGGATTGACCGGGATTACCGGATCAACCGGATCGACGGGGTCAACCGGTGCCGCATCGACGGTCGAGCGCAGGTACCAGGCTTCGCCGTTGCTGCCATCGAGGCTTGCGCGGTACAGGTTGTATTCGTAAGGGCCGGCCTTGACCCGGTTGAGCAGGCGGAAAGCCTCGGGATCGGTGGTGGCGCCATGTTGCGCATCGACCACCAGGATGCCGTTGCCCTGGGTCAGGGCGCCGGGGCCGCCGGCGTTGCGGATCAACAGGTTGCTGCTGCCGTCGGCCTTGCCACCGTCCACCACCAGTTTGTCCGACGGCGAGCCGTCGCTGTACAGGTAGGTGTTCAGGGCCAGGGTGCCGTTGGCGCCATGGTAGTCGTTGACCGTGAGGTGCTTGAAGTTGCCACCCAGGGGCGCACTGAAGTCGATCAGGCTGGCGTCGTTGCTCAGACTGCCAAGGTTCGATTCGCCGGTCAGGTTCCACAGGCTGGCGTCATGCAGGCTCACCGTGGAGCTGCTGCCCTCGGCGGTGTGTGCCGAGCCACTGAGCACCGAGCCGGAAACGTCGAGGGTGGCCCGGCCGGTGGCGGCCAGCGAGTTGCCGACCCCTTGCCACTGGCCGGTGCCCATATCGGGGATGCTGCTGCCATCGCTGGCCACCGCGCTGTCCACGTTCAGCCACTGGCCGCTGCCACCGACGATGGTGTCGACCAGGCTAATGTCCGCCACGCCGGCGCTGGCGATGGTGGCGCCATCACGGTTGCGCAGTACGCTGTTGTCGACGAGCGCCTTGCCCACCAGGGCCTCGGTGCCTTGTACGTACAGGGCCGAAGCCTGGCCGCCGCTGGCGTTGATGACGCTGGAACCAGCCTGCAGCTCGCCGCCGTTCTTGGCCACGGCGGCATGGGCCAGGTCGCCGGCGGTGTTCACCCCGACGCCGTCGAGCAGGACGCTGGCACGGTTGTTGGCCAGGGCGCCCAGGGCGGCGGTGCCCAGGGTGTTGACCGCGCTGTTGCTGGCACTCAGTCGTGCGCCGGATTCCGCCTGCAGGCCGTGGGACAGTTGGCCGTGGGTGGTCAGTGTCGAGTCGATCAGCTCCAGGGTTGCTTCAGGTGCCTGGTAGCGGCGGCTGACCAGGGCGCCGGCGGCCTGGTCGCCCAAGGTCTCGACACTGACGTTACGGGCGACCAGGCTCACCTGGCCGGGCTTGAGGGTGCCGATGCCGGCGTACAGGCCAATGGCGTATTGCCCTTGGGTCTGGAGCGACACACCGTCCAGCAGCATGCTGCCGCCGTCGTCCACTGCCGCGCCGTAGGCCTGGCTGCCGGTGGTCAGCACACTGGTGCCGTGAACGTTGAGCTGGGCGCCGGCATTGCGCGACGCCAGGGCATGGGGAAAGGTCAGGTTGGACGGCACCGGCGAGCCATTGCCGGTGGTGGTGACCGAACCGCCGAACAGGTCGATGGTGGAACCGGCGTCGGCCAGCACGCCCATGGCGTTGTCGTTGCCCGAGGTGTGCACCGTCAGGTTGCGCGCCAGCACCGTGGCGCTGCCGGCGCTCAGGCCCGTCGAATAGTTGCCCTGGGTGTCGATCAGGCCGTTGTTGATCGTCAGCTGGGCGCCAGCAAGGGCCCGTACGCCAAAGCTGGTTTTCTGGGTGGTGCGCACTTCGCTGTCGTCCAGTTGCAGGTGCGAGCCACTGCCCTCCACCAGCGCACCGACGCCCCAGGGACCGGCGGCACCGGCGACGGCACCGAGGCTGATATGGCTGTCGCTGACCCCGGCGCTGGCACCTGCGGTGACGTAGACGCCATGGGCACGGTTGCCGGTGACATCGATGCGGCTGCTGTCGACATCGGCCCGGGAGCCGCTGCCCTCGACGGAAACACCGTGGCTGTAGGTGCCCTGGGACGACAACTCACTGCCCTCGATGCTGATCGCCCCGCCGTTCATGGCCCGCGCGGCCGAGGCGTAGTCGGTGGCGCTGCCGGCGCCTTTCACCTCCAGGCTGCCATTACTGAAACTGATCCGGCTGTCGCTGCCTTCGGCACGTACGCCGCCCACGTAGTTGCCAGTGGCGCCGGCCTGCACCGCGTCGGCGGCAATGCTGGCACCGCCCTGGGCATGCAGCACCGCGGTGCTGCTGGTACTGGTGGCGGCGCCGGTGCTGGTGAAGGTGCTGCGATCGAGCTGGATGTGCGCGCTATCCTCGGCCCGCGCACCGCTGGCCGCAACGCCGCTGCTGGCCACGCTGATATCGCTGGCATCGATCCGGCTGCCACTGCCTGTGGCCTTAAGGCCATGACTGGCGGTGGTGGAACTGCTGGCGCCGGTCACGCTGATGGCACTGCCCTGGCTCAGGCTGATATGGCCACCGGCCTCGGCCAGTGCGCCGATCGAGCCCTTGGACAGAGTACTGACGCTGCCACCGGCAAAGTCGATGCTGCTGCCGGCGCCACTGGCCACCAGGCCATGGTTGCTCAGGCCGTTGACGCCACCGCCCAGGGTGACTGTGCTGTCGTGCAGGCTGACCTGGCCGCCGGTCCTGGCCGCAACACCGATCAGGTTGCTGGCGGTCACGGCGGTGCCGTTGCTGGCCTTGGGCACCAGGCTGACGCTCACCCCGGTGCCGCTCAGTTGACTGTTGTCACGTGCCAGCAGGCCGGTCTGGCCACTGGCGTTGGTGGCGGTCAAGGCGCTGGAGCTGACGCTGCCGCGCTCGAAGCCCACGCTGCTGCCCGCCTGGGCCAGCACGCCGATGGTGCGGGCCGCACCCAGGTTGACGCTGGCGTCGACATGGGCGCCGGCGCTGGCAATGCCGATGCCGTC
Source organism: Pseudomonas sp. BJa5 (assembly GCF_030272875.2). NCBI lineage: Bacteria > Pseudomonadati > Pseudomonadota > Gammaproteobacteria > Pseudomonadales > Pseudomonadaceae > Pseudomonas > Pseudomonas sp. BJa5. The sequence goes on along the minus strand of NZ_JALRNG020000069.1, from coordinate 10,482 downwards.
GGCGCTATTGACGATGATCGGCGCCGGCGCCCCCAGCAGGCGGCTGGCGAACACCCGTGGGGCGTCTGTGCTGGCCTGCAGGGCGACGTCCAGGTAAGACGGCGCAACGATGGCCGCCGCTGTCGAGGGCGGGTCGAAATCTTCAGCGGGTGGGTCGACCGCGTTGTTCTCAGCCTCGGCCTCCAGGGCATTGAGGCTGAACACCCCGGCCAGCAGCAGGCCGATGGTGCGGCCCAGGCAGGTGCGCTGGAACTTCGGATGAGGGGCGGGAATGCGTTTGAAACTGTTCATGGAGGGCCTCGCAGGCACTGGAAGTGGAGTGCCTGCAGTCTGCGCGCGGGGGCTTACCGTGAATGTCGGAGCAACTTGCACCCGCTTGTAGGAGTGATTCCCGTCCCGGGCCCCTGGTCTATGCTTGGGGACGGAAAGGGACGCAACGGGACACGCCCATGAGCACCGTGCTGGTCGTGGATCAGCTGCCTATCGTTCGCGACGGCCTGCGCGCCGTGCTCGAACGTGCGGGCCATCAGGTCCTGGCCGAGGTCGACAATGGCCAGGACGCCTTGCTGCAATGCCGCCAGCTGCACCCGGAACTGGTGATCCTCGAACTGCTGGTGCCGCGCCTGGGCGGCCTGGACCTGCTGCGTCGGCTGCGGGCCAGCCATGCAGGGCTCAAGTTGCTGGTCTACAGCGTCCAGGAAGCCGGCCTGTACGCCGCCCGCTCGCTGCAGGCCGGCGCCGACGCCTATGTCTGCAAGACCGATGCGGTCGCCGAACTCGAGCGAGCCGTGCAGGCGGTCAGCCACGGGCGCAGCTACTTCCCCCGCGAAGCCACCCGCCAGGAGGCCCAGGGCCCGCGCAGCGAAGTCGACAGCGAGCTGGCCCAGCTGTCCGGGCGCGAGCTCACGGTGTTGCAGATGCTGAGCCAGGGCCTGAACAACAAGGACATCGCCGAGCAGTTGAGCCTGAGCTACAAGACTGTCAGCACCTACAAGGCCCGCCTGCACCAGAAGCTCAATGTCGGCAACGACTTCCAGTTGCTGGAAGTAGCCCGCAGCCACGGCCTGGTGGCCGGCGAGGATGGTGCCCGCACGTTGGGGGCGCCCACCGATCCCCAATTGCTGCGTGAATACGGCCTGCTGCGCGGGCTGCTCGATGCGGCGCCCTACCCGATGTTCGTACGCGACCTGGAAGGCCGGCTGTTGATGTGCAACCGCCGCTACCTGGCATTGGTCGGCGAAAGCTTCGAAGTCATTCGTGGCACCACGCTGGAGCAAGCCAAGTGGTTGCCGCCACACGTGCGTGTACGCTCGCAGATGCGCTTCAAGCAATCAGTGCGCCAGGAAGAACCCGTGATTTTCGAAGCGGTCGTCGAGTACCTGGGGGTGCCGACTGCCATGTATGGCTGGTGTACGCCCTTTCGCGACGAGGCCGGGCAACTGGTGGCCATGCTCGGCGGCATGCGTGACCTCACCGAGCGCGACAGCATGCTGGCCAGATTGCGTCACGAAGGCGCCGAGGCACGCTTCGAAAGTCATCTGAAAAGCTCGACCCTGGCCGCCATCAGCCAGGAGCTGCAGGCACTGCTGGCGGTCATGCAACAAAGCCTCGATGGCGCGGGCGCGCAGCAGTTGGTAGGGCAGATCGACAGCATGCGCCAATGCCTGGTCAGGGTCGACGAGTTGTGGGCACTGGATGCCCACCGGCAAGAGACCATTACCGAGGCGCACCACCTCGGTACCCTGACCGAAAGGATTCTTGTCCCCTTGCGCCAGCACCTGGAGGCCAAGGGCTGCCAGCTGGACCTGGGGCCCGCCCTGCACACGCTGAAAAGCGCCTGGATCGATGCCCGCCACTATCGTCAGTTGCTCGAGAGCCTGTTCGGCTACCTGCGCCTGGGCACGCTGCCACCCCGGATCAGCCTGCGGTTGACCACCAACCTGCAGCCACGCGGCTTGCTGCGCCTGTGCCTTGAACTGTCACCCTGGCATGAGCCGGACCTCGCCGATGCGTCGGCGCAATGGGCCCATGCCAGCCTGCAGCGGCTGTTACTGCTGCTGCAGGCCAGCGCACAGACGGTCGCCAGCGGGGATGGCGAAGCGCTGGCCTGGCGCCTTGAGCTTGACCTGCCGCAAGCCCTCACCTCCCCCTGACGACACATTCACTGATTGGCCAGCACCTGGTCGACGGTGGCCAGCACCTGGCCCGAGCGCAGTTGCTCGGTGACCGCGATGATGTCGGGATAGAAGGCACGGTCTTCATCGGCCACCGGCACGCGGCTGCGCACCAGTTGGTACAGCGCGCGGGTGGCACTGGAGGCCTTGTCCACCTCGTGGAAGTCCAGGGCCTGGCAGCCGACCAGCAGCTCGATGGCCAGCACCGACTCCAGCTTGCGCGAGACCTGGTAGGCCTTCATGGCCGCGTTGAAGGCAAAGCTCACCGGGTCTTCCTGGTTGCCGCAAGTGGACACGCTGTCGATGGTCGAAGGATGGGACAGCACCTTCATCTCGCCGAGCAGGCCGGCTGCGGTGTACTGGATGATCATGTAGCCGTTGTTCAGCCCGGGGTTGCGCACCAGGAACGCCGGCATTTCGCTGAAGTGCGAGTTGACCATGCGATCGGTGCGCCGCTCGGAGATCTTCGCCAGGTTGGTCATGGCGTTGCACAGGGTGTCGGCGGCCATGCCGATGTACGAGCCGTCGAAGTTGGCACCGGAGATGGCGATGCCGTCCTCGTCGCTCAGTGGGTAGATCACCGGGTTGTCGCCGGACGAGCCGATCTCGTTGTCGATGCAGGCCTGGGCGTAGGCAATGAACTGCTTCGAGGCGCCGTGTACCTGTGGGATGGCGCGCAGGCTGTAAGTGTCCTGCAGACGGTAGTCGATGTTGTCTTCGATCAATTGACTGTCGTTCAGCAGACGCTTGATGGTACGCGCGGTCTGCGCCTGCTCGGCATGGGCCTTGACCGAGTGGTAGCGGGCATCGAAGGCGCGGATGGTGCCCTTGAGCACTTCCAGCGACAGGGCCGCGGCAACGTCCGCGACCCGGGCCGCCTGGTTGGCGTTGTACTGGGCCAGGGTGGCGATGGCGGTGACCGAGGTGGTGCCGTTGAGCATGGCCAGGCCTTCCTTGCACTGCAGGGTGATCGGCTGCATGCCGACCTGGCGCAGTGCACTGGCGCCATCGATCCACTCGCCGCCAGCGACGCTGGCCTTGCCCTCGCCGATCAGCACCAGCGCCAGGTGGCCTTCAGGGCCCAGGTAGCCCACCGAGCCCTCGCCGGGAGCGAACGGCACCACGTCGTTGTTGAGCAGGCCGGCGATCTGTTCGAGCAGTTCCATGCGCACCCCGGAGAAGCCCTTGCCCAGGCTGACCAGGATCATCAACTGCACGGCGCGGACCTGCTCGCGGTTCAGCGGCTCGCCCACCGACACGGCGTGGGAACGGACGATGTTGACCTGCAGGGTCTGGGCGTCTTCGGGCGAGATGACATGGCGGACGTTGTCGCCAAAACCGGTGGTCACGCCGTAGACCAGGCGGTTCTCGTCGAGAAAGCGCTCGACCAGCCGGCGCGAGCGGCCGACCCGGGCGCGGTAGGCGTCGGAAAAACTCACCTTCGCGCCATAGCGGGCCACCGCGATAAAGGCTTCGATGGACGGCTTGGCGTCGTCCAGGACAACAGAGCGAATGTCTTGCGGATGAATGGGCATTGCGGTGCTCTCTCTCTTATTGACGTTTTTCAGGGCGTAGATCGCCTGTCCCGTTGAAGAACAGGCGAAAAAAAGTGTTGTCGGTGGTGTGCTCAGGCGTGGCTGAGGATGAACCGGCTGAAGCGCTCGCAATGCTGCTCGCCGAACATTTCCTGCGGCGTGCCCTGGGACTCGATCAGGCCCTGGTGCATGAACACCACGCGGTTCGAGACATTGCGGGCAAAGCCCATTTCATGGGTGACCACCAGCATGGTGCGGCCCTCCTCGGCCAGCGAGCGCATGACTTTGAGCACTTCGCCGACCAGCTCCGGGTCGAGGGCCGAGGTGGGCTCGTCGAACAGGATCACCCGCGGGCGCATGGCCAGGGTGCGGGCGATGGCCACCCGTTGTTGCTGGCCACCGGAGAGAAAGGCCGGGTAGTGATTGCGCTTGTCGGCCATGCCGACCCGCTCCAGCAGCGCCTCGGCCTCGTCGATACACTCGGTACGGGGGCGCTTTTGCACGTGCAGCGGGCCTTCGATGACGTTCTGCAGCACCGTCATGTGCGACCACAGGCCGAAGCTCTGGAACACCATGCCCAGCTGCGGGCGCAGGCGATCGAGCTGGCGCCGGTCGGCCGCCACCAGGCCTTGCTGGCCGCCGCGCTTGAGCGCCAGCTGTTCGCCGGCGACGTGGATTTCGCCGGCATCGGGGGTTTCCAGCAGGTTGATGCAGCGCAGGAAGGTACTCTTGCCCGAGCCACTGGCGCCGAGGATCGACACCACATCCCCTTCGTGGGCCTCCAGCGAGATGCCCTTGAGCACCTCCAGGTTGCCGAATGACTTGCGCAGGTGCTTTACCTGCAGGACCGGATCATTGCCTGTAGCCATGCCACTACCCTCTTGGTGCGCTCAATGCGTACTTTTTTGTTGTCGGACTCGCGGTGGCGGGTTGCCTTGGCGACAGCCTGCGCTCGACCAGCGTCAGCGTGCGGACGATCAGGAAGTTCAGCACCAGGTAGACCAGGGCGGCGCAGAGGAACACCTCAAGCGTGCGGTAGGTCTCGGCGATGATCCGCTGGGCCACGCCGGACACCTCATAGACCGTGACCAGGCTCGCCAGCGAGGTGGCCTTCATCATCAGGATGATTTCCGTCGAATAGGCCGGCAGGCAGCTGCGTAGTGCGATGGGGATGATGATCCGCCGCGCCAGCAGCCCGCCGGACATGCCCGCGGCCCTGGCGGCCTCGATCTGCTGCGCCGGCACCGCCTGCAGGCCGCCGCGGAAGATCTCGGCCATGTAGCCGGCGGTGCACAGTGCCAAGGCGATCACCGCACAGCTGAGCGGCTCGCGCAGCACCGGCCAGAACGGGCTCTGGCGCACCTCGGGGAACTGGCTCAGCCCGTAATAGAGCAGGAACATCTGGATCAGCAGCGGCGAGCCGCGGAACAAGAAGATGTAGCCCCGCGCCAGGTGCCGCAGCACGGCCACCTGGCAGGTGCGCAGCCACACGATCAGCAGTGCCAGCAGCGTGCCGAGGGCGACCGAGGCAGCGAACAGCAGCAGGGTCGTCGGCAAGGCGCGCAGCAGTTGCAGCAAGGTGTCGAACAAAAATGCAGTATCTATCGTCATGCTCAGTCCCCTGTTCAGCTACGGCGCAAGGTTCGGCCCACGCGCAGTTCGGCGCGGGAGAAGACCAGGTTGGAGAAGCCCGTCAGCACCAGGTACAGCGTGCAGCCGGTGACGAAGAACAGCACGAACTGGCCGGTGGACGAGGCCGCCACGCGGCTGGCGCGCATCAGTTCGACCAGCCCTGTGACCGAGATCAGCGCCGAGTCCTTCAGGCTGATCTGCCAGACGCCGCCCATGCCGGGCAAGGCGAAGCGCAGGATCTGCGGGGCGATGATCCTGCGAAAGCGCAGCATCAGCGGCATGCCGATGGCCCTGGCCGCCTCCAGCTCGCTACGGGCCACCGACTGGAATGCCCCTCGGAACACCTCGGCCTGGTAGGCGCCGGACACCACCCCCACCGCCAGGGCGCCGACCAGGAACGCCGGCAGGCTGATAAAACCGTCGGCTCCGAACAGCTTGCCGACACTGCTCACCAGCGCCGAGCCGCCGTAATAGAAGAGGTAGATCACCAGCAGTTCCGGTATGCCACGAAACACCGTGGTATAGGTCTCGCCGATCATCCGCAGCAGCCCGTTGTGGTGCAGCCTGGCCGCGGCCACCAGGGCCCCGAGCACGGCGCCTACCAGCATCGCCGCCACGGTCACCAGCACTGTCATCAGCGCCGCCATGAGCAGCACACTGCCCCAGCCGTTGGCGCCAAAACCAATCAGATCGATCACGTCGTGTCCCACCCTAAACATGTCAGTGAGCGCACGGCCCGCAGCGGGCCGTCGCGTCAGCACCCGGCGTCAGCGATGACGCCGGACTGTCCTGCCGGTTATTGGTTGGGCGGCGTGAAGTCGTGCCGGAACCATTTGTGGCTCAGTTCGCTGATGGTGCCGTCAGCGATCATCGACGCGATCGCGGCGTCCAGTTTGGCCTTGAGCTCCGGCTCACCCTGGCGGATGCCGAAGCCCTGGCCCTCACCCCAGATCGGCCCGCTGATCGCCGGCCCCACCAGCACCAGGCCGTTACTGCCGGCGCGCTGCAGTTCGCCGGCGAGAAAGCCGTAGTCTTCGAACACCACGTCGACGCGGCCGTTCTTCAGGTCCATCAACGGCTCCGGCGGGGTCTTGTATTCGCGAATGGTCGCCACCTGGCCGAACTGCTCGCGGATGAAGCCGCTGTACACAGTGCCGGAGACGATGCCGATCAACTTGCCCTTGAGGCGGTTGCGCAAGTCTTCAACGACCGGGGTGTCCTGGGCCGGGTCGCCGCGCAACACCAGGCTGCCTGTGCCCAGGTCGATGCCGCTGGACTGTTGGGCAATGAAGGTGGCCGGGGCGTCGGTATAGGGGCGGGAGAAATCGATGACCTTGCGCCGCTCGGCGCTGATCGCCAGGGCATCCATGATGACATCGAACTTGCCGGCCTTGAGGCCCGGAATCAGGCCGTCCCAGTCCTGGGCGACGAGTTTGCACTCGATTTTCATGCGCTCGCAGAGCACCTTGGCCATCTGCGGCTCGAAGCCGTCGAAGGAGCCATCCGGCAGTGTGCGGTTCCAGGGTTCGTAGACGCCTTCGGTGGCGATCTGGATGCTGTGCCACTCCTTGGCCTGGGTGGTCAGCGAAACACTGGCGAGGGTCATCAGTAGCGAGCAGGCGGCGAATGCGATTTTCTTGTTCTTCATGTTTTATTCTCCGATGTCGTAAAGGGCACGCGAGGCAAATCAGGTCAGGGCATCACATCGATAGGCAGTGCTCCACTATGAGTTTTCCAGCGCCACGACCACCGCAGAGGTCGGCCGTGCGCAGCACAACAGCACCTGGCCAGGCTCAGGCATCATCAGCGGCGGCTCGCGGTACTCCACCGTGCCGCTGAGCAGCGGTGACAGGCAGGCGTTGCACAGCCCGGCCCGGCAGCTGAACGGCGGCGTCAGGCCTGCGCGTTCGGCGCAGTCGAGCAGCGAGGGGCAGGCGTCATCCCAGGCCAGGGTCTGACCGCCCGGTTCGAAACACACGGTCAGCGCGGCGTCGGCCTGGGGAGCCGGTAGCGCTGGTGCGGCGGGTGCCTCGTCCTTGTCTTCGTCCAGCAGCGTGGCCGGACCGAAAAACTCGTAGCGGATCCGCTCCTTGTCGATGCCAAGGCTGCGCAGCAGGCGCCAGTTGGCCTGCATGAACGGCCGTGGCCCGCACAGGTAGGCGTCGTAGTCGTCCAGTGGCAGCAGCGCCTGCAGGGTTTGCCGGTTGACCAGGCCGCTGCTGTGGTGGTGGCCGTTGTCCAGGTCATCCCGGGTTGGCGTGCGGTAGCAGAAATGCACATGGATCCCCGCACGCCGGGCCGCCAGCGCCAGCACCTCGTCGCGCAAGGCATGCACAGCGCCGTTCTCGCAGGCATGGATGAAGTACACCGGGCGCGTCGAGCGGGTCGCCAGGCGATGCAGCATGCTGACCATCGGCGTCAGGCCCACGCCGCCGCTGAACAACAGCACCGGCCGTTCGCTGCTTTCATCCAGGACGAAGGTGCCGGAAGGACCGGCGACCTCCAACTGCCCGCCTACCTCCACGCGCTCGTGCAAAAAGCTCGAACCCAGCCCGGCCGGCAGGTCAGGCAAGTGCGCTGGCGGCAGCTCGTGCTTTACCGAGATGCGCAATCGGGCATGGTCATCCGGGTCGCTGGACAGGCTGTAGGCCCTTAACACCTGGGCACCTTCGGCCTGGGGGATGCGCACGACGATGAACTGCCCCGGGCGGAACTCGACATGTCCGGTGTGGGCGGCAGGCTCCAGCACCAGCGAGGTGATCGAGGCGCTTTCGCGCACCTTGCCGGTCACCTGGAAGCGCGCGAAGCCCTTGCTGGCGGGAATGGCGTCAAGCATGAGCCTTGACCTCGATGGTATTGAGTGCGCGGGCGGTGGCGGCGTCCTGTTCTTCGCGGATCAGGCGCTCCATGCCCCGGCGAAAGCGCAGCGGTCCCGAGTCGATGGCAAGATCAATGTTGGCGCTCTGGCGGTGCTTCATGCCGGCGTGCACGGCGGCGAGCACCACCCGGTCTTCCTCGAAGGCCCGGCGCACATCGACGGCGAAGCGGCGCGACACTTCTTCGTCGGCCGGGTCGAAGTTGCGCAGCTGGAACCAGTAGTAACGGGTGCGGTTCTCGTCGACCGGGGTCATGAAGTTGTAGGAGTCCATGACGAAGGCCTGCTCATGCGCCGCGGCGCCTTCACCGCCGGTGCCCGCCGGGGAATGGATGCCCTTGATGATCGCGTGGGCCGGGTAGCGCACCTCGTAGTACTGCAGGCGATCAGCGCGGCCGGCGAACTTCAGGTACTGCTGGTAGAACGGCGCTACCTCGATGTCGTACAGCCAGCGCGAGACCACCACGCCATCGTCGTTGACCAGGGTCTGCAACGGCTCGGACTCACAGGCCGTGGTGCCGAAGCTGCTCTGGTGGACCCAGGCGACGTGGGACGGGTCGAGCAGGTTGTCGGTCATGTACAGGTAGTTGCAGTCGATGGTCATCGAGTCGCCACGGTTCACCCCCCAAGCCGGATCGTTCCACTCGGGAATGTCGAGGAGCCTGGCCGGGTCGGCCAGGGCCGCATCACCCATCCACAGCCAGACCAGGCCATAGCGTTCCGCCACCGGGTAGCTGCGCACCTTCGCCGCTTGCGGGATACGCGACACACACGCGGCCTTTACGCAGGCGCCACTGCCATCGAAGGTCAGGCCGTGGTAACCGCACTCGACCACATCGCCATGCAAGCGGCCCATGGACAGCGGCAGCTTGCGGTGCGGGCAGGCATCTTCCAGGGCAACGACGACGCCATCGGCCTTGCGGTAGAGAACGATGGCTTCGCCAAGCAGGGTGGTCGCATGCAGGGCCTGCTTCACTTCGGTGTCCCAGGCGGCGGCGTACCAGGCGTTTCTCAAGAACATGGCGTGTAGCTCCTCTTGTTGTTATGCCAAGCGTGTGGCTTGTTGAGGAAGAGCCTATGCCGGGGTCGAACAAAAGAATAGATGGGCTTTTCTGTTGATTAGTTAAGTATTTCTAAACTACAAATAGGCACTCCATCCGCCGCTGCGAGCCCTGTCATGAGTCACCTTCCCCCCTTGCGTGCACTGGAAGTCTTCGAGGCCGTGGGCCTGTGTGGCGGCATCAGCCAGGCGGCCCGGCGCCTGGGCATTTCCGCAGGCGCGGTCAGCCAGCAGATGAAGCTGCTGGAAGAAGCCGTCGGCCTGAGCCTGACGGTCAAGGAAGGCCAGCGCCTGCGCCTGAACGCTGCCGGCCAGCACTTTCATGAAGGCTGCAGCCAGGCCTTCGAGCGCCTGCGCGCGGCCTATGCCGAACTGGAACGCTCGAAGAACGCCAACAACCTGTACATCAGCGCCCTGCCCTCGCTGCTGTCGAAGTGGCTGGCGCCGCGGGTGGCCGACTGGCAGACGGGCTATCCGGCGTTGAGCGTCTACCTGGACGGCACCCACACCGAGCCGTCGGAGGCCCAGGCCAACGGCGTCGATTTTCGCCTGAGCTACGGCGAGGGCATGCACGACGACCAGCACACCATCGAGCTGTTTCGCGACTGCGTGGTGCCGGCGTGCAGCCCGGGGTTGCTGGCGGGTGAGCAGACCCCGCAGGCGTTGCTGGAACAGCCGCTGATCACCATCGACTGGCGACCGAAGTTCGACTCGCCGCCGTCGTGGGAGCAGTGGTTCGCCGAGGCGGGTGTGGGCGAGGTTGCGGTCAGCAACACCCGGATCTACTCGCTCTCCTCCATGGCCATCCAGGCGGCCATCGAGGGCCAGGGCATTGTGCTCGCGCAGTATTCGATGATCAGCCGCGACATCGAGCAGGGCCTGCTGGTCATCCCCTGCGCCCTCGCCCTGCCGATGCCGGCGGCCTACTACCTGACCTGGAACCCCACCAGCGTCCACCGCAGCCAGTGCCGTACCTTCCAGCGCTGGCTGATCGAGCAGGGGCGCAGGCAGCAGGATGTGACGGATGCATTGCTGGGGGGCGCGGAACACCCTTGAACTGATCGGTTGGTGGGCCTGACGGCCGATCGCAGGCTTCGCCGGCGCCCACATATGGCCTGTAGGAGCGGGGGGGGGCCCCCCACAGCTCTTACACAACCAAAAAAAAAGAGGGGGAAAACCCCACCAAAAAAAAAAACAAAATGACAC